>CBFDBV010000532.1:0-3245 GCA_965603135.1 uncultured bacterium | reverse complement strand
GGCCAGGGCTGACGGGCCAGGAGTTCAAGGGCCCCATCGGAGATACGCGCGGCGCCCCCTCCGTGGCGCCGCCGGTGCTTGTGCAGGAAATGCCAGGCGAAGACGTCTACGTCCTCGGATCGCTCGCTAAGCGGCCCAAGCTGCAGCGGCACCACGTTCAGCCGGTAGAAGAGGTCCTGGCGGAAGCGGCCCTGCTCGACCGCCTGGCCCAGGTCGCTGTTGCTGGCGGCGATGATGCGCACATCCACCTCGATGGGCTTCACCCCGCCCAGCCGCGTGAACGTGTAATCCTGCGTGAAGCGCAGCAGCTTGATCTGATTGTCCGGGCTCATCTCGCCGACCTCGTCGAGAAAGAGCGTGCCGCCGTCGGCGACCTGGCAGAGGCCGACCTTGGCCTGGGTGGCGGAGGTGAACGCGCCCTTCTCGTGGCCGAAGAGTTCGCTGGCGAGCAAGGTCTCGGGCAGTGCGCCGCAGTTGATGGCGACGAAGTGCTTGCCCGCCCGTTCGCTCATATAGTGGATGGCGTGGGCGAGGTATTCCTTGCCGGTTCCCGTCTCCCCCTGGATAAGGATGGGCGCGTTCACGCCGGACACGCGCGCCGCCGCGACGTAGGTGCGCTGCACCTGCGGACTGCGGCTCATCACGTGGTCGAAGCCGTGCCGCTCGCGCAGGATGTCCCAGAGGTAGCTCATACGGTCAGAGAGCTGCTCGGCGCTCAGGGCCTGCGAGACCGCCTTCAGCAGTTCGGCGGGCTTGAAGGGCTTCGCCAGGTAGTCGCACGCCCAGTAGCCCAGCGCATCAACGGCCGTCTCCAGGTTAGGGTGGCCGGTGATGACGATGGTGGGCGCAGCGAAGCCCGTCCCGCGCAGTTCGCCGAGAAGATGCACGCCGTCGCCATCGGGCAGGACCCGGTCGAGTATCAGCAGATCCGGCCAGGGCGAGCCATCGCCACCGTGCTTGGCGATTGCGTCGCTGGTGCCCTCGGCGGAATCCGTGGTGTGGACCTGGCACTCGAGGCTGGCCAGCGTATCCTGGATGGTCTCGCGCATCTTCGGATCATCGTCCACCACCAGGACGCTGAAGCTCTCGCTACCGGCCATATGCCACCATCCCGTGGGGCGGGCTTCGAGCCCGCCAACAACGCTGTCGTCGCTGTCGTCGCTGTCGTGGGCCGTGACCTACTTGGTGGTTGCCGTTCTCTGCGCTCTCTGCGTCTCTGCGGTGAGCCGTTGTCGTTGCCGTAGCTGTCGTTGGCCGTCGTTCGCTGCCGTTACCCCAGCCTGGTGAAGAGGCTGGCGCGCAGGCGGGCGATCGCCTGCGTGTGAATCTGGCACACGCGCGATTCCGTGACCCCCAGCACCGCCCCGATCTCCTGCAAGGTCAGCTCCTCGTTGTAGTACAGGCTGATCACTAGCTGCTCGCGCTCGGACAGCTCGGTGATCACCTCGGCCAGCAGACGGTGGAGCTCGGCATTGTCCACGGCGGCGGCGGGGTTCCACTCGGTTCTGCCGGAGGTCAGGTCCTCGTTGGTCGGCATGCTGGCATCGCCACTGAGTTCGACCAACCCCTCCAGGGAGACGATGGCCGTGGCGCTGGCGTCCGACAGGAGGCGCTTGTATTCCTCGAGATTGATGCCCAGCTCCCGGGCGATCTCTGTCTCCTGGGGCTGGCGGCCCAGCTCGTGGCGCAGGCGCCCGATGGCCTCCTCCAGGCGGCGGTACTTGCTCCGCAGCCCGCGCGGTGCCCAGTCCATGGTGCGCAGCTCATCCATTATCGCCCCGCGCATCACCGAGGTGGCGTAGGTGGCGAAGCTGGCTCCGCGCCCCGGATCGAACCGGTCCACCGCCCTGATCAGCCCGATGATGCCCGCGCTGATGAGGTCCTCCCGGTCAATCCCCTCCGGAAGCCCGGCAGCCACCCGGTCCACCTCGTATTTCACCAGGTCAACGTGCTGGTGGATGATACGCTCCCGCTCCACCTCGGTCATACTGGACGAGCCTGGGGTCGAGTACAAGGCAACTCCTCCGAACGGCATTCCCGACCTACTACCGGGCAAGGGCAGCCATGCGGTCGAGTTCCTCGTACGTCAGGTTGGTGAGGAACTCAGTGACCAGCGACACGACGCTCCGGATGTAGGCAGGATTCACCCTGTCGGCCGTGTCCGCGGACGAGTGATTCGCAGGATCGGGCAGCCGCTGGATCCAGACCGCGGGCAGACCCGCCCGTGCGAATGGCTCGTGATCGCTGTGCCCGGGGTCGGGCTTGCGCGAGACCCCGACGCCGACCCGACTGGCCGCCGACTCCAGCAGAGCCAGCAGCGGCTTGGGCGCGGGCTCAAGATAGCGCAGGTGCAACTGCTCGCCGACGCCTATCATATCAATAGAGAGCATTGCTGCCAAGGGCTGAGCTTGATGAGCATGGAAGTAGCGCGAGCCGTAGTGATGGTGTTCGCGGTCGTGATCCACCATCTCCTCCCCGCCGAAGGCCACGAAGTACAGCGGGCAGGGCAGAGGCAGATCCGCGGCGATGCGGGCGATCTCGAGCATCGCGGCAACCCCGGAGCCGTTGTCGTTGGCGGCGGGGCAGGGGCCGTTGAGCGCGATGGAATCGTAGTGCGCCCCGATGAGCAGCGCGGGACCCGGTGGCGCGGCGGACGGCCCGAAGGCGACGACGTTCCGGGTGTACCGCTCCTCCGGCGGGGCTGAGGCCCCGCCCTCCGGCAATCCAGCGGGCTGTCCCCTTTGCCCGCCGTTCTCTGCATTCTCTGCGTCTCTGCGGTTTGCCGTCGCCGTCGCCGTTGCTGCCGTTCGCTGTTCCCCCTTGCCCCTTGCCCCTTGCCCCTTGCCTGCCGTCACAGCGATCGGGCCCTGGATGCGCGTGCGGTAGCCCAGCCCGGCAAGGTAGCCATGCAGGTAGCGCGCGGCCTGGAGTTCCTCGGCGGAGCCCGCCGGCCTGGGGCCGATGGTCTCTGCCAGCATCCGCAGGTGGCTCATAGCCAGCTCCGAGTCGTAGCTGGGCGGCGGAGCGGCGGATGCCGTGTCGTACGGAGGGTAGGACTTCAGTCCTGCCACGCCGGTCGTCACGGGCGGGGCTAAAGCCCCGCCCTCCGTACGGGCGCCCGGGTGAGCGGATGGTCCGCCCTCTTCCACGAACAGGAAGCCCAGCCAGAAGCCCACCAGGACCAGGGCGGCCTTGCCCAGCAGGTCGGTTCCGCCTCCGCTGAGGCCGCGGCGGACGAGACCTCG
>CBFDBV010000531.1:0-3249 GCA_965603135.1 uncultured bacterium | reverse complement strand
CGTGGGCGATGGCGGTGATGTGCAGACAGGAGTTCGTCGAGCCGCCCAGGCACATATCTATGCGGATGCCGTTGCGGATCGCGCGCTCGTTGATGATCTCCCGCGCGGTGACGTCCTCGGCGACCATGCGCATGATGGCCTCGCCCGAGTCGTAGGCGATGCGGGTGCGCTCGGCGGTGCCGGCCAGCGCGGAGCCGGCGCCGGGAAGGGACATGCCCATCGCCTCGGTGACGCACTGCATGGTGTTGGCGGTGTACAGCCCCTGGCAGGAGCCGGGACCCGGGCAGGCGCGTATCTCCAGCTCGGCAAGCTCCGCGTCATCTATCTCGCCGGCCTGGTAGCGGCCGACGGCCTCGAAGGTGTCGCGCACCAGCGAAAGTCGGCGGCCCCGGTACCAACCGGAGTGCATGGGGCCGGCCGTCACCATGATGCACGGGATGTCGAGGCGGCCGGCGGCCATCAGCATCCCCGGGGTGATCTTGTCGCAGTCGGTCAGCAGCACCAGGCCGTCCATCGCGTGGGCCTCGGCCATGGACTCGACTGTGTCCGCGATCAGCTCGCGCGAGGGCAGCGAGTAGAACATACCCTTGTGGCCCATGGCGATGCCGTCGCAGATGGCGGGGACGCCGAAGTTGAAGGGCACGCCGCCGCCGGCGCAGATGCCGTGCTCGACCGCGCGTCCCACGCGCTGGAGCCCCACGTGGCCGGGCACGATGTCTCCGTAGGCGTTGGCGATGCCTATGAACGGCTTGCCCATCTGCTCGCGGGTAACCCCGCAGGCGTGGAGCAAAGCTCGCGCGGCTGCCTGTTGCAGACCTTCCTTTGCTCGGTCGCTACGCATTGTCGGTCTCCCTCCTGGAAATGCCCGAATCGCTGGGGCATAGTGAAAAAGCCCCTCGTCCTCGAGGACGACAAGCTGTCCTCCATGGGACGAGAGGCCTGAGTAGCTTCTCGCGGTACCACCCATATTCCGCGCGGGGCGAAGCCCGTGCGGCACTCGGGGACGGGATAACGACCGTCACTCGGCGCGCGCCTACTGCGATTTCAGCGCCGCGGCTCGGGGGCGACGTTCAACGGTGGGCGGACACCGGCTCTCAACTCATCGCCGGCTCTCTCACGACCGCCCTGCCGCCTACTCCTCCCCGTCATAGCCCTTGGGGCTTTCTCGATTTGTGCAAGTATACAGCAACAGGTCGCAAGGGTCAAGCGGAAAAAGGCTCCGTCCCCTTTTTCAGGGGTGTAGGTGGTTCGGGGGACGGGCGATCTTGTTGCCGTGCGGAGGGGCCGGTTCCCATACCGGCCCGCGGGCCGCAGGCCCGCGGCCGTTTGCCGCTGAATGACCTGCGGTGTCGCGCTCCGCGCGACGGGCCGGTGTGGAAACCGGCCCCTCCATTGCGCGACCATCGGCTTCCGGAGTCGGATGCCGAGCGGCGTGAGGGGTTCCTCCGGATCCCCCGGCCGTTGCGCATTTCTCGAGAGCGGTGCCCCCGTCTGCTCAAGTGCGCGGCAGGTGAGGGCAGCCCCCGCCACGAACGGTTGCCCTCAGTGCCGGATGTGCACCACGTAGGTGTAGGTCACCGTCATCTGCTCGCCCGCGCCCACGGTGACCTCCCAGGTCAGCCGGCTCCGCGGGTTGACCCTCTTCAGGCCCGCGGCCAGCTTCTCCACCTTCGGCTGCGGGTCAGCGCTCTTCACGTTGCCCGTGAGGGTCTTGGCGACCTTCACCTTGACGGGCTTGTCCAGGTGGCTGCGCAGCTCCAGCGTGCCCTCGACGGTCACGCGGTCGTATATGCGACCGTATTGCTTGAGGGCGCCGACCTCGCGGTCCACCTCCAGCTCCAACTGGTCGGCCTTGATCCCCAGCGCCTGGGTGATCTTGAGCATGGTCTCGCCGGCCACGGGCGTGTAATGCAGCGTCGCCTGCCCCAGGACGCGCCCCTCCTGCATCGTCGCCGCGGGAGCGGTCGTCCAGGGCATCCCCGTGGAGTTCTCCAGGCGCAGGCTGTGCCAGACGATCTGCCTGACCTCCTGTTCCTCTTCGCGGCGGTAGTAGTCCTCCTCGTTCACGTAGTCGGGGATGTCCCACTCGTAGATGTGCTCGTAGGCGACCTTCTCGGTGAAGAGCGGGTAGTAGCCCACCGCGCCGCGCTCCAGCGTAACGCCCTCGAGGGGGTAGAAGAAGAGGTCTTCGGCGGCGATGCCTGCCGCAGCCGCGCCGTAGTCAGGCACGGGGACTGTCGGCTCCCCGCGCTCGTACTGGTACATGACGTTGGCCGCCGCCTGGGCCGTGACGCCCCCATAGTCGGCGCGCCTGCGGCCCGCGCTGTAACCGCTGCCCAGCGCGTTCAGGAAGCCGGCCAGGTCCTCCTTCTTCGCCAGCGGGCTGATGATCTCCGCGAACTCCAGGTGAGGGAAGCCGGTGATGAGGTCCACCTGCGCGCCGTCCAGGTCCTCGATGTCGTTGAGGATGCAGGCCTTCGCGGTCAGCATCGCCTGCTTCGGGTCGGAGATGTCCACCAGGTACGAGGGCGCCCAAGTCATACCCTTGGCCAGGTAGCTCACCGACAGCGGCTGGTTCGCGGCGCTCTTGAGCAACTCCCCGCTCAGCGAGATGCGCTTGAGTTCATCGGATACCGTGGTGTTCGGGTCCTCCAGGAAGACGATGCGATCCACGCTGCCCGGGTTGATCGCCACCATGCCGCCCTCGGCCTGGACGAGCAGGAGCTGGCTCTGGGGGGACGGCGGCGGGACGAGGTCGGCCATGTAAGGGTTGACCGGCGGCCGCTCCTGCGGCTGCGGGTAGGCCTTCAGCACGCCCTCGACCGGCGTGCGGAACTCGGAGGCGAACTCCAGCCGCACGCGCTTACCCACGTTCGCCTCCAGCAGCTCCGGGATGGTCAGCGCCTGGCGGCCCTCCATCACCTTGACCTCGCGGGCCGAGAGGTTCGCCAGCTCGACGCCCGGGCCGAAGCCCAGCCAGAGAGTGCCATGAGAGGCGGCCGGTAGCGGCCCGATCTCCACCTCGCCCGCCCGGGTCGGCAGATCGCCCTGGCGAATGAAGAAGGCGAGGCCGTTCTTGAACAGAGCCACGCGAACGGCCTTGGTGTCCACCTGTGTTGCCGGGTCCGCGGCGAGCGGCAGGGTGGCCACCGTCAGCACCGTCGCGAGCAACGCCGAACAGATTGCAGTGCGCTTCATAGGAGCATTCCTCCTGCGCGGGAGCTTACCGCGCGAAAGATGTCACGGCTT
>CBFDBV010000530.1:0-3258 GCA_965603135.1 uncultured bacterium | reverse complement strand
TCCCCGACGCCGCGTACTCCGAGTGGCAGCGCGACATCCTGTGGGTTGACGATCAGTACACTCTCGTCGCCGATACCATCGCCGCCCGGGAGCCGGGCGCGTTCGAGATAAGCTGCCAATGGGAGCCGATGGGGGATGCCAAGCTGCCGGCGGAGGTTCCAGGCGCGGCCCAGCGCCCGAACCGGACCACGGTCGTGTGCGCGCAGTCGGCGGTACTGTCGCACGTCGGGGCGCAGCTTCGACAGAGGCGGAACGCAGAGCTGGAGGAGGGCCAGCGATGTGCCATCATCAACGCCATCTACCCCGACAGCGTCGCTGACCAGTTCCAGTACCGCCTGCTCCCGGTCGGGGAGAACGCGGCAGTGGTGACGGGCGAAGATGAGGCCTTGTTCACGGTGGGCCGCTTCGCCGTGGCTGACTTCGTGGAAGGTGGGCTGGCCGTAGACGCTTCGGCGGCCCATCTCCGCAGGGACCGCATCTGCATGATGCATGGGCACCGCGTGTCCTCAACGCGGGTGATGCTTGAGGCAACGGTGCCGGTGTCACTGGTGTGGGACCTGGAGGCAGGCAGCGTAGCGCTCGAGTGCGCTGAGCACGGCGAGATGGTGCTCGCGCTGGCGCCCGACGCGCAGGTGACGCTCAACGGCACACCCGTCCAGTTGCAGGGCGACGACCCGGCCGGATTGCGACTTCAGGCCGGTCGGCACCTCATCGAGGGAGCCACGCCGCGCGAGGATGTCATCATGATGCTCGACGAGATCATCGGCGGTCTGACGCAGACCCAGGCTCCGCCGGCAGCCGAGCCTGCAGACGAACCGCCCCCGGCAGCGTGGTACTCGGCCTTTGAGAACGACGCGCTGGGCGCCGCTATCACGGACCTCGCGGTCGCCCCGCCGGTGGAGGATGTCCCACGCATCTGGGCGGCGACCGATCAGCCTGCGCTCGTTCTAATCCGCGCTGACGGCGTTGCCACGCAGACAATTGAGCTGCCCGCCAAGTTGCACGCCCTGTACGTAGCGGGTGGGCCGCAGGGAGACCAGGGCGTGATGGCCGTGGCGGGCGCCGACGATGATCGGCTGCGGGCCTTCTCGCCGTCCGGCGACCTGCTCTGGGAGGCCGAGTCCAGGATCTCAGAGACCTACAAGGTCGGGGACCGATATCAGGCTCCCTGGTTCACCGATCCCCAGCGCAAGCACGGGATACTCTCGCTCATGATCGCCGATGTCACGGGCGCCGGGCAGCCGGAGATCGTCCTGGGTAGGCCCAGCACAGTCGAGTACTGGGGCCTCGACGGAAAGCTCACTGCGCGCCTCCCGATTAACTGGGGCGACTGCACGGAGCTGGCCCTGCTCGCGCACCCGGACGGGCCCCGGGTGCTGGTCGGCAAGTTCTTCACCGGGATTGACGGCATATCGGTGCTCGATGCGGAGCGCAGGGTCATAGGCAACAGCGCGTACCTGGGGGTGCCTGCGGGCAGCACACGCATGTCGGCGTGGATGCAGAGGGGCACGGTCGGGCTGCACGCAGTGGATCTGGACGGGGATGACATGCAGGAGATCCTGGTGGGGCGCTCGGGCAACTGGAATGACGTGCGTGCATATGACCTCGCCGGGAAGTGCCTGTGGCAGCGGAGCTTCGGGCCAGCGCGCTCGAGAAGCCGCTTCGTGCGCGACTTGGTGGTCGCAGACGTGGCCGGCGGTGAGTCCTTTGAGGTGGGCTGCGGCATGGCCAATGGCTGGGTCTGCTGCTTCGACGCGACCGGCGCGGTCCTCTGGACCCGCAAGTTCCCCTCGCCGGTCACGAAGCTCACGGCGGCAGCCGGGCAGTTGGTCGTGGGACTGGAGAGCGGCCAGGTGGCGCTCGTCAACGAGGCCGGCGACACTGTGAAGGCCGCCGAACTTGGCTCGCCGGTCACTGCCCTGACGAGCACGGAGGGCCGCTGGATCTGGATGACCGACCCGCTCGTCCTGGCAGGGACCGAGGCGGGCAATCTCGTGGCCCTGCCCTTGCGCTGAGCGGAAGGGATCCGTGCCGGGGGCGAGGAACCTCGCCCGCGTTTGCGCAGCACACGATCTGAAAGGGCGACGCGCTAATGCAGACACGCATTCTCGGTCGCACCGGCCTTGAGGTCTCGATAATCGGCTTCGGTGGCATACCAATCCGCCGGCCACCACATGACCAGGCCGTAGACTTATACCGGCGCGGCATAGAGATGGGCATCAACTACTTCGACTGCGCGCGAGCCTACACACACTGCGAGGAGCGCCTCGGCGAGGCAGTCAAGGGCCGCCGCGACCAGGTCATCATCGCCACGAGGGACAAGGCGCACGACCGCAAGGAGATGGCCGAGGCTGTTGACACCAGCCTGCGCACCCTCGGCACCGACTACGTTGACATCTACCAGTGCCACGAGATCCACCAACTGAGCGACCTGGACGCGGTGCTCGCGCCCGGCGGCGCCATTGAAGCCCTCCGGGCGGCGCGCGAGGCCGGCAAGATCCGCTTCATCGGTATGACCAGCCACAATCCGGACGTGGTGCTGGCCGCGCTGGACACCGGCCTGTTCGATGCCGTGTTCATCATGCTCAACTACGTCAATCGGCGGATGGTGGATGAGGTCCTGCCCCGCTGCAGGCACGAGAACATCGGTGTCGCGATCATCAAGCCCCTGGGTGGATGTCTGCTGGCCGCGCACGCGGACCTGGCTCTGCGCTGGGTCCTTCAGCAGGAGGGCGTGCACACCACGCCGGTGGGGATGTGGCGGCCCTTCGAGCTGGAGGCGAACGCGAAGGTGGGGGAGGACTTCCAGCCGCTGGGTGAGCAGGAGCTATCGGTGCTCGATGAGCGGCGAGCCGCGCTCCTGCCGGGCTTCTGCCGCCTCTGCTATCGGCACTACGAGTGCCCGCACGGGGTTGAAACCGATGACCTGGTGATCTTCGACCTGTTGTGCACGCGCCACGGTATCCAGGAGGCGATAGAGCGGGGCTGGGACAAGAAGCTGGAGGCCGTCGCCAGGTGCGCCGAGTGCGAGGACCGCGAGAAGTGCGCGGCCTCCTGCCCGTTCGGCCTGAACATCCCCGAGACCCTGGAGCGGATGCACCGCACGTACATGCCTGTTCTCGAGGCGCATCGGGCCTGAGAGGTGCGCGTCGAGCGACCGACGAACGACTCTGAGGAGGTGCAGAAGATGAGACGCCTGTCAGTCGCACTGCTCGCGCTGATGATGCCGGTGGTGGCGCTGGCTCAGTTCCCCAGACC
>CBFDBV010000529.1:0-3266 GCA_965603135.1 uncultured bacterium | reverse complement strand
CTGTGGATGATGTATGGGCGCAGCTTCGGCCACGGCCACCACGACCGGCTGAACCTGGGCATCTACGGCTTCGGGCTGAAGCTCTCGCCCGACCTCGGCTACCCGGAGTTCGCCAGCCGCTGGCCCAAGCGCGGCGAGTGGACCGACAACACCATCTCGCATAACACGGTGATCGTGGACGCCTCGCCCCAGCGGGCGAACTGGGGCGGCCATGTGGTCTTCTTCAAGCGCCTGCCCGGCCTGTCGGCGGGCGAGGTGCGGTCGGCGAACGTCTACGACCGGTGTGACACTTACGCGCGCACCATTGCTCTGGTGAGCGTCGGCCCGGCGCGGGCCTACGGCTTCGATGTCTTCCGCGTGCGCGGCGGCAGCGATCACCTGCTGAGCTTCCACGCCGCGCCCGGCGAGCCGGAGCTGGTGAACCTCAGCGCGGCGAAGCAGCCCACCGGGACCTACGCCGGGCCTCAGGTCGAGTTCGGGCAGCGCCAGGAGGACAGTGTGCCGCTCGGCTTCAGTTGGCTGTACGACGTGGAGCGCGACCCTGCGGCACCGGGGTACTGGGCCGTGGACTGGCACGTGCCGGACGGCTACCGGGGCTCCGAGGCCGCCGATAACATCCATGTCCGTTATCATCACTTCACTCAGGCCGATGAAGTGGCCCTCGCCCACGGCGACCCGCCCCAGAACAAGAAGGGCAACCCGCGCAACCTCCGCTACGTGCTGGCGCGTCGCCAGGGGGACGAGTCGCTCACTTCCACCTTCGTGTCGCTCTACGAGCCCTACCGCGAGCAGCCGCTCATCAGTTCAGCGGAGCGGCTCGACGCGGGCCAGGATGCCGAGGGCTTCGATACCGTGGCCATCCGCGTGGAGCTGGCGGACGGCGCGACCGACTACCTGCTGAGCTGCCGGGGTGACGTGCCCATGGAGGTAGCCGGCGGCCCCACCTTCTGCGGCAGGCTGGCCTTCCTGCGCGTGCGTGATGGCACGGTCGAAGGCGCGGCACTGATCGCTGGCACCACGCTGTCCCTGGGCGACTTCAGCCTCGCCGTCGCGGAGCCGGCTCTGACGGGCACGGTGGTGCGGATGGACAAGGACATGAAGGGCGACGGTCGTATCTGGGTTGACACTGAGCTTCCGACCGATGGCACGCTCATCGGCGAGCAGATCATCATCGAGAACGACGAGCAGCGCAACGCCTGCTACACGATCGAGGGCATCCAGCGCGACGGCGAGGCGACGATGCTGAGCCTGGGCGATGTCTGCTTCATCCGCGACTTCGTGGATCGCAAGGACTACTCGAAGGGCTACGTGTACAACTTCGAGGAGGGCGCGGCCTTCACGATCCCGGCGCACGTTCACGTCGTTCGCCGGTCACCGAAGGTCTACGACGTACAGGCCAGCGCCGGGGCCGAAGTCTCGGTCGCGACCTGATATCGTGGCGAGGGCAGCCCCCGCCACGAACGACGAACGACGCCCGCTGGGGATCGAAGGAGGCCGGCCCGCCGTCCGGCCTGCCTGGTTGGCCGTCGCTGGCTGCTGCAAGGAGGGTACGTCGTGGCGCAGAGCATCGCCGTCATCGGTGCTTCGACGAATCGGGAGAAGTACAGCAACCGGGCGGTCCGCGCCTACCGGGCCGAGGGGTACACGGTCTATCCCATCAACCCCAACACCGACGAGATCGAGGGCCTGAAGGCCTACGCCTCGGTGCTCGATGTGCCTGAACAGATAGACCTCGCCACGCTCTACCTGCCGCCCAAGTGGGGGCTCGCGGTCGCGGACCACATCATCGCGAAGGGCATCCCCGAGGTTCTCGTCAACCCGGGCGCCGAGAGCCCCGAGCTGATCGAGAAGCTCAAAGACGCGGGCGTCAACGCCATCCAGGGGTGCAGCATCATCGCCCTCGGGCGCAACCCCGCCGAGTTCGACGATGCGTGACAACGCTGCCAGTGCCTGCTTGCGCCAACCTATGCGGATTGACGCAGGCGCGCCTCGAACTCGACGTCCGTGGCATAGCGCTGCTGCGCGTGAAGGCCCGCTGACCGAGCGGAGCGCCTGCGCGGGCCGGGAGGTGGCGATGCAATGCGCACCGTGGGATGGTCACTGTGCTGGCTGCTTGTCGGAGCGCCTGTCGCCGCCGACATCGCGGAGAGCGTCGAGGACTTCGAGACGACCGAGCCGGGCCCGGCGCAGGGCTGGACGCTGCGCGGCACCAACGGCTGGGCCTCGAAGCTGGTCATCGTCGAGCAGGCGCGCCCCGCCGGCGGCAGACAGCACCTCCGCCTCGACTATGACTTCACAAAGGGCAAGGAGGACGGCACGCCGGTCGAGGGCCTCAAGTACATCATCTGTAACACGCGCATTCCCCTGCCTGGCGGCACGAACGCCATCTCGGTGGACGTGCTCGGCGATGCTCAGGATCACTCGCTCGTTCTCTCGGTGACCGATGCCCAGGGCGAGTGGTTCAACTTCGGCGTGGCGGAGGTCCGCTGGGAGGGCTGGCGGACGCTCACCGTCCCCATCGCGGACAACTTTCACTCCCACGGCCGCGGCGACGGCGTGATTCAGCACCCCCTCTTCTTCTCCAGCTTCAACGTTACCGCTGATCCCAGGTTCGCACAGGAGGGCTCGCTGGGCTTTGACAGCATCGTCGCTCACTATCCCGCCGGCATCAAGCACGTAGTGATGCAGCCGGTGGCGCCCGCTGGGAGGCTCTTTCCCAGGCGCGCGTCCGCCGAGATGAGAATCTGGCTGAAGAACCAGCGCGTCGCCGATGCCCGGGGCGAGCTGGAATACGCCATCCACCGGGGAGTGGGCGGCCCTGCCGGCCAGCCGCCGCTCGCAGCCGGGATGACCACGTGGGAGTGCCCCGCCGGGGACGAGTGCCTCATCGGGCTGACGGTGCCGACCTCGGAGTTCGGCTATTACCGGCTCGATGGTCGTCTCATCTTCGACGACGGGGAAGAGGCGCCCCTGCTCACCAGCTACGCGGTATTGCCGGAGCCATCGGCGGATCCGGCGCTGACCTTCGGCATCGGCATTTTCTATGAGGGCTTGCTGTTGAGCGGCAAGTTCGCAGCGGCGGCGCCTGCCATCCGCCGTCTCGGTGCATCGTGGACGATTGCATTCCTCTCCTGGCGCAAGATCGAGGGCGAGGTCGGCGAGTACAACTGGGCTGAGCATGACGAAGCCCTGGGGGCGTGGCCGGTGGACGGTCCTGCCATCCTGGGAGCGCTCGGACACTTCCCCGACCGCTGCGAACTCCCCAA
>CBFDBV010000528.1:0-3281 GCA_965603135.1 uncultured bacterium | reverse complement strand
AAGATGCACTTCCTGCCCAAGCGCCGCCACTACGGCTTTCACTTCCGCAGAGTGATGAGCGAAATCCCCGACTGGCGCCAGGACGACGACTACCTGCTCTTCCTGAAGGAGCGCGGCTACGGCCACAAGCGCGAGGTGCACGGAGTGCGCAATCTGCTTTACGTCCAGCCGCAGACCTCGCCCCTGCCCGAGGAACTCCACGGCAGCACCTGGGTCGGCGACGAGATCATTGACTTCCTGCGGCTCAATCACAACCGCAAGTTCTTCCTCTGGGCCGGCTGGATCGGCCCGCACCCGCCTTACAACGCGCCCGAGCCGTTCGCCTCGATGTACCGGCTCGAGGACATGCCCGCCCCCATTGCCCCCGATTTCGACCCGGACGATCTCCCGCTGGTGATGCAGATGCAGCGCTACTACGCGAACTACGAGAACGCCAGCCCCGAGCGCCTCCTGCGCTGCGTGGCGCTGTATTACGCGGTGACCAGCCTCATTGACAAGCAGGTGGGGCGCATCCTCGACACGCTCGATGAGCTGGGCATCGCCGATGACACGCTGCTCGTGTTCACCGGCGACCACGGCGAGCTGCTCGGCGACTACGGGTGCGTGCAGAAGTCCAACCCGCGCGACCAGGCCGTCCGCGTTCCGATGATAGCGCGCTGGCCGGGACGGCTGCCCCAGGGCGCGACCTGCGACGATCTGGTGACCTGCATTGACCTGCTGCCGACCTTCCTGGAGGCCGCCGAGCACGATCATCCGGTCCTGCAGGAGCTGCCGGGGACGAACCTGCTGGAGGCCGATGGCGGTGGTCACGAACAGCCTCGGCAGGAGCTTGTCACCGACTACGGCCTGGGGAAGGGCCGGTGGCTGTCCCTGCGTCGCCCGCCGCTCAAGTACAACTACTACTGCGACAACGGCCTGGAGGAGCTGTTCGACCTGGAAAGCGACCCTCACGAGCTGCGCAATCTCCTGCATGATGGAGACGCACAGGCGCGCAGGACCGCCGACGAGATGCGCCGCGCGCTGGTTGCCGGGGAGAGGGAGAACGGCTTCCCGGAGACGAGCCTGGAGGGCGACGACTTCCGCAACCACGGCCAGCAGGAGCCTGTTCTGCGCAGGAACAACCAGTTCCCCATCTGGGTCAACAACCTGCCCGAGGATGAGCAGAGAGAGCTGGAGCCGCCCGGGAAGAGCATCGAGGAGGCCATTGCGCGGGAGGACACGTTCACGCTTGAGGAGCTGGACCTGGGGTGGTTCAAGGAGCACGGCGGCTCGCTGGAAGGGAGCAAGTACGAGGGGCTGCTGGACGATCTGTGATACGGGGAGACGCCCGCCGCCCCATGCGCCGCGAGGGTCCCTCGCCTATCTCTGGGGCCTCGGAGAACTGCTGTCTTCGCTTTGTCGCCAGTTCTCGATCACCAGACCTATGTTCTCGAAATGCCCGACGTCGTCGGTCACAACCGTCGCGTCACGATTCAGCGCGTAGGCTGCGATCAGGATGTCGGCATCCTTCGGTCGCCGGCCTCTCTGTCTGCACTCAGCCCACAAGCTGGCAGCCTTGTCCCAGTCACGTTCGGACAGGTCATCCCACTCGAGGGCTTCCTTCATCGAATGGAATACCCGTTCTTGCTCCACGTCAGGTGTGATAACGAAGCCACGTGTGACCTCGAAATAGACGACCGGACAGAGGTAGACCGGGGCATCCCGTTCCGCCGCCATTCTCAGCCCACCGACGGCCCTTGGCTCCCTTCGGAGGATGCATATGATCGTATTCGTGTCAAGCACGTAGGGCGACGGCATCACTGTTCTCCGCGTTGCAGGTCCAGCCGGTTGGCCGCTACGCCCTCTCGGAACCGCGCCCACCATTCATCGCCCATCGTGTCGGGGGTGGACATGTGCTCGTCCAGCCATGCCAGCAGTCGGCGATTCCTCTCGCTCAGACGCGGTTCTGGTGCATCTGCGCTCTCTCGCACTGTCTTCGCAGTATCATGCTTGGCCACGAGACCTCACACTCCGTACCTGGCTTGCCCTCACGCTGATTATACCCACTTCCATCCCTCCCCGCAACCCTACGTCTCCAGGTCGCTCAGCCCCACCTCGTTCGTATGCGGGTAGACGCCCCGCTCGTCCACCTCGTAGCCGAAGCGCTCCCAGTAAACCTCCCGGGGCCCGAAGTCGTCCCCCAGCGCGCTCAGCCAGTCGTCCAGCTCGTCGTCAAGCCTCTCCTGCACTTCCTCGTGCGCGGGCTCATCCACCAGGTTACTGAGCTGATACGGGTCGGCCGCATTGTCGTAGAGCAGCCACGGGCCCTCCAGCGTCCGCACGTAGGTGTGCGTCTTGGTGCGCAGGCCCCGCCACTCAGGAAACGGCTGGCCGAACGGGCAGATGTTGCCGATGAACGCCGAGGTGGGCTCCGGCCCTTCGAGGCCAAGCGCAGCGTGCGAGAGGTCCCGCCCCTCGACCGTGTCCGGTATCTCTACGCCCATCAGCCTCAGGAGCGTCGGCATCACATCCGGGGCGTTGAGCAGCACGTCGGTGCGCTCGCCGGCAGGCAGCTTCGCCGGCCAGCGCATCGCGCAGGGCACCATTATTGACTCATCCCAGGGCTTCTGCTTGCGCGTCTGCCCCTGCGAGCCGAACATATCCCCGTGGTCCGAGGTGAAGACCACGATGGTGTTGTCCGCGATGCCCGCCTGCTCCAGCGCCTCCATCAGCCGGCCGAGATTGCGATCCAGCGCGGTGATGTGCGAGTAGTACCCCGCTATCTCGTCCAGCGGCGCCTCGGGCGCATTCGGCCGCGGCTCGATGCCGGCCGGTGCGTAGATCTTGTACTCGTCCGGCATCAGCCCGCACGGCTCATGCGGCGGGCCCCACGACACGAACAGGCAGAACTGGTCCTGCGCGTGCTCCTGGACGTAGCCGATGGCCAGGTCGGTCTGATGGTCCGCATCATAGCCCTCGATCCAGATCGGCTCCGGATCGTCGCGGTAGTAGAACGAGTTCATGTAATTGTGCGTGCACTCCGCGACGGCCCAGTAGTCGAAGCCCTGCCGGCGCGGGCCCGGTGGTGTGAAGCCGCCGCGATGGGGGCCGTCGAGGTGCCACTTGCCCACGTACCCGGTCTCGTAGCCCTCATCCCGCAGCACGTCGGCGATGCACAGCTCCGTCACCGGCAGCCGCACATCGTTCAGCACCATCCCATTGCTCAGCGGGTATCTGCCCGTCAGCAGGGCGGCGCGGTAGGGCGTGCACACCGGGCAGGTGGAGACCGCGTTAGTGAAGGT
>CBFDBV010000527.1:0-3282 GCA_965603135.1 uncultured bacterium | reverse complement strand
ATGGGGGCCTCCTAAGGGCTGCGACGACAGCCATCACAGCAGACGGCAAACCGCAGAGACGCAGCTTGTCCGCCGTAGCCTTCGCGTTGGTGCTAGCTGGCGGTGGGCACCTGGTCGGGACGGTAGAAGGCAAGGTAGCCGCCCAGGACCTCGCTGGTGCCCAGGCGGCCGCCGAGGTTGGACAGCAGCATGAGCCGTCGGCCCTGCCGCACCGCGATGCCGATGTGCTCGGCGCGCCCGGGGCCGTAGGTGAAGGGCCAGACCAGGATGTCGCCGGGGCGGGCCAGACCGTCGGAGCGGACGGCGTAGTCCATGTGCGGCAGCCGCCGCGCCCAGGCGTGAGCATCGCCCAGGCCCCACCCGAGCGCCTCACGCATAGTGCGGGCGCAAAGATTCGCCCGATGGCTGACGCGGCCCTCGATTATGCGGCTGACGGCCCGGGAGACCTCACCCTCGCGCGGATAGGTGAGCGCGGTGCCATCGTCCAGGATAGTGGTGCTCATGCCCTCAATGTAGGTGGCCCGCCAGTCTCGGAGCGCCGACAGCCGCCGACGCTCGGCGGCTCTGCGCGGCGATGACGGACGCCCGTCATGCACGGCCGGCATCGGGTCCAGGCGTAGACGGCCAGCATAGGAGGTCCTGGAGAGGCAATCCGCGCGGGCAGAGGGCTCTTCGGCGTAGCCCCACGGGTTGGCCAGGGGGAAGAGGCTGCGCAGGTGCGTCTGGGTGCGGCTGGCCGGGCCTGGCTCCGGGAGCGGCTCAAGCCTGTGGGCCCCCGCTGCGTCGGCTCTCACACCCGCCTCCAGCGCCATCCAGTGCACCGCCAGGTAGGCATCGTCGGCGAACGGCCCCCTGTCACAGAGCAGCAGGAACTCCACCTCGGCATCATCGCCATCGTCGGTCGGCGAGCAGGATGCCACCCACCCTTTCAGGGCCACCGCCGGGTAGTCCTCAAAAGTGACCGTGACCGTGCGGCCGGTCCAGAACTCGGGCATATCGCGCTGGCGGACGCCCGCCGTGAGCCGGGCCAGCTCCACATCGGCAAGCTCGAGCACCTCCTGCCCCTCCTCAACCAGGCTGCCCGGCGGCGCGACCACGTCGGCGACGAGGCCCATCCCCGGAGCCGCGACCTCCTCCCAGCGCGGAGCCGCCAGCTCTCTGACCTCCGGAGGCAGGGCGGGAGGCTGCTCTTCCTCAGCCGTCATCTCCTCCAGGGGCGCAGGAGCCAGGGGCGTCGTGTCTTCGTCCGGCTCAACGGGGTCCTTGACGGCGGATGCGGCGGCCTCAGCCTCCGCTGCGGCAAGCGCCGCTTCCTGCTCGAGTGCCCGGATGCGCCGAGCGATCCTCGCGTAGCCCTCCTGGGCCTCGGACAGCTCCTCTTCGGCCTGCTCAAGCGCCGCGGTCAACTCGTCCGCGTGCTCGATGCCCCGCTCCAGGGCTTGCTCGGTCAGCACACCCTCCTCGTAGAGGCACTGGCGGTCGGCGACTTCCTGGTCGGCCTCTGCGCGCGCCGCGCGCGCCTCGTCTCGCGTTTGAATGGCCGCGGCGACGGTCCTGGCAGTCAGGCGCGCTTGCTCGCGCAGCAGGTTCTGCTCGCGCCGGTTCGCCACCAGGTCCACGCTATCGTCGGATCCCGCCTTGCGGGACCCTCGCCTGTGCGAAGCACCAGCGTCCCCACTGGCGGGGTCGCCTGTGGCACGGTGAGGCTCGGCTCGCAGTGAGGGCGCCTCCGGGGCGCTCAAGGGGGGGCCAGACGCCTCTGCGCCCCCAGCGGGCGCTTCATCTTCACTGGCGGGGAGTACGTCGTCTCCCGCCTCTGGGCTCTCGCCTCCCGCCTCCAAAATGGTGAGCGGCGTCACATCCTCCAGGATCATCAGCCGTCGCGCTCGCTCGAGGTCCGGAAGCAGGTGGGGGTCGTAGATGCGCGCCAGCGTGTCGCCACGGTGGAACACCCCGTTCTGGGGCAGGAGATACTCGACGATACCGCGCCAGAGGCTGTGCACCCGGTAGGTGTAGGAAAACGACCCCGCCTGCCGCATCATCAGCTCCGTGTCACAGCGGTCCACGCCGAGCTGTATCTGCGCCTGCGGGGTCATCAGTTCGGAGGCAGGCTTGTCGCCTCTGGCCTCCAAGTTGGGCGGGGCACTGAGGGCCCGAGTACCTGCCAGGGCGGTCAGTGTGAGTACACACACACAAATGGCGCCGAACCGCGTTGTAAGCTGGCGTCGCATGCTCATTTCCTCGGAAACCGCGCGGCATCACACAACCGCCGGGCGGCGTTCTGCAATACCGTCCGCGTCTTACGGTACATATTACCCGTCTGTGGCTCTCAGGTCAAGGGGGAAACGGCGGCGAACGAGGGTAGCCCGTCAGTCGTCAACCGTCATCCGTCAGGGGTCGTTCCCGATTGACGGTTGACGATTGACGGCCGTTGAGTCGTTCCCGATCCCCCTTCGTCCCGCCTTGGCGGGACTACGGCCACAAGTGTCCTCGGCGGGCAGCGGCTCTCGCCTCATTGCTCGTGGCTGACAGTACACAGAGCAGCCCCGCGTGCAGCGGGGCTGCTGTGAGATGCCAGCGTGAGCGCAACTGCGCCGGCTGTTCAGGGCACGCCGTCGTAATCCCAGTAGGCCGGGTTGTCGAGCACGCCCCAGGTCCTGTTGCTGCGGTCCGTGCTCGAGAGGCCCTCCCACTCGCCAACTTTGTACCACTTGGCGTGGCCGTCATACATACACACGTTCGAGCCGCCGTTGTGGCGGGCGCCGCGGACGAAGCGGTCGGTGAAGTAGCTGCGGTGGCTGTCGCCGATGGGATTCCAGGCGGCGTACCCATAGCCGTCGGAGTCGCAGAGCATTATCTTCTGGGCGGGAGCTAGTATCTTCGCTATCTTCCGGCTGCTCTGGGAGTCCATGTTCTGCGCGTAGGAGAGCCCGTCGCCCCGAGGCCCCAGCTCGTCCGTGTCAGGGGGACCGGTGTCGGTGTAGAACGGGCTGTATCCACCGCGGCTGCGGCTCTGATCACTGGGGCAGTGGTAAATCTGCGCGTTCTTGACGTAGGGCAGGATGGCCTCGAGGCCGCAGACCGGGTCTGGCGGGTTATCGTGGCCACTGTCGTCACAGACGTGCCGGGTCGTCTTCTCATCCCAGTCCTGCTGATACATCAGCTCGCCAAGTCCGAGTTCCTTGAGATTCGACAGACAGCTCGTCTGCCTGGCTTTCTCTCGCGCTCTGGCGAAGACCGGGAACAGAATCGCCGCCAGGATCGCGATGATCGCGATCACCA
>CBFDBV010000526.1:0-3291 GCA_965603135.1 uncultured bacterium | reverse complement strand
CTCCGCTGTTCTAGGTGCCCAGGCGCCAGCTTGCCAGGTACTCCTTCTGCTCCTCGGTCAGATCATCAATCTCGATGCCCATCGCGGCCAGCTTGAGCGTGGCTACGCGGCGGTCAATCTCCTCGGGCACCGGGTGCACCTGGCAGGCCAGGCTGCCTTCGCTGGTGGCCAGCCACTCCGCACACAGGGCCTGGTTGGCGAAGCTCATATCCATCACCGCCGCCGGATGCCCCTCCGCCGCCGCCAGGTTCACCAGTCGTCCTTCTCCCAGCACGTAGATGCGGCGCCCGTCCTCGAGGGTGTACTCTTGCAGCGAGTCGCGTATCTGACGCACTCCACCGCTCATCGGCTTGAGCTCCTTGAGGCTGACCTCAACATCGAAGTGCCCGGAGTTGGCCAGTATCGCGCCATCCTTCATCTGCTGGATGTGCTCGGCGCGGATGACGGACGTGTCGCCGGTGACGGTGACGAAGATGTCGCCGACGCGGGCGGCATCCGCGATGGGCATCACCCGGTAGCCCTCCATCGCCGCCTCCAGCGCCCGCAGCGGCTCCACCTCGCAGACGATCACGTTCGCCCCCATGCCGGCCGCGCGCATCGCCACCCCGCGCCCGCACATCCCGAAGCCGCATACCACGAACTGCTTGCCGGCCAGGAGGATGTTCGTCGCCCTCAGGATACCATCAATCGTGCTCTGTCCGGTGCCGAAGCGGTTGTCGAAGAGGTGCTTGGTCATAGCGTCATTGACGGAGATGATCGGGTAGCGCAGCTCGCCGACCGCGGCCATGCTGCGCAGCCGAATGACGCCGGTCGTGGTCTCCTCCGAGCCACCCTTAATCTCGGCTATCAGCTCCGAGCGGTCCGAGTGGAGCGTTGAGATCAGGTCGGCGCCATCGTCCATAGTGATGGTGGGCTGCATGTCCAGCACCGCGTTGAGGTGCTCGTAGTAGGTGTCGCGGTCCTCGCCGCAGATGGCGAAGACCGGGACCCCGTAGTCGGCCACCAGGGAGGCGGCAACATTGTCCTGGGTGCTGAGCGGGTTGCTGGCGCACACGGCCACCTGCGCCCCGCCCGCGGCGAGCGTCCGCATCAGGTTCGCCGTCTCGGTGGTCACGTGCAGGCAGGCGCCGATGCGCTCGCCCTCGAGCGGCTTCTCCTTCTCGAAGCGCTCCCGGATCTGCCTGAGCACGGGCATTTGCTGCTCCGCCCACTCGATGCGCAGCTTGCCCTGTGGGGCCAGCGATTCGTCCGCGATATCAAAGTCCATCCGTATCATCCTTCTCCCGCCAGAGAGGTCGGCTTCCAGACGCGCAGACCTCCGTGATCGAAGTTGAATTCAATGCACGTGCCGCCGAGGTCCTCCACGGCGGCGCGCACGAGGTGCTCGCGGTCAGGCTGGCAGAGCAAAGCGATGCAACCTCCACCACCGGCCCCGCACGCCTTCCCCCCAAGCAGCCCCGCCGGCTCTGCCACCGCGAAGAGCGCCTCGATCTTCGGGGTGGTCATATCGTCATAGAGCCGCTTCTGATTCTCCCAGTTGAACCTGAGCACCTCGCCGACGCGCTGGAGGTCCTCGGCGAGGAGGGCGTCG
The DNA here is from genome assembly GCA_965603135.1 of uncultured bacterium. GTDB lineage: Bacteria > Armatimonadota > Zipacnadia > Zipacnadales > UBA5352 > CBFDBV01. The sequence continues at coordinate 1,700 of CBFDBV010000526.1, read as the reverse complement.
CGCATCTGCGGCCCCGCCTCCCGGAGGTTCATCAGCGCCTCAGTCATCCCCGGCTCGCCGCGCCGATAGGCGCCCATCACGAGGCTTATGATGTCCCCCGACAGCCGCGACTTGCCGGTGTAGACGAGCAGCAGCGACTTCTCCAGCTCCAGGAGGAAGTCCTCAGACGGTTCGATCAGCTCGACGTGCACGACGGAGTCCTCGAAGGTCTGAAAAGTCAGCCCGCCGTACGCGGCGATGTACTGGTCCTGCTTGCCCCCCTGAATGTCCAGCTCCTCTATCTCGAGTTCGTTGGCCATCGCGGCGATGTCATGCCGGGTCATATCGCCGCCCTGAATCCCATCCAGGACGCCGATGAGCGCAACGCCCATCGAGGCACTGGAGCCGGTCCCCGATCCCGGCGGGGCCTCGGACCGGGTCAGTAAGTGGACGCCGAAGCCCAACTCCTTGCGCACCACGGCCGCCTTGAGCAGGTCAACCGTCCCGTTGTACTCGAGCTGCCGGATGTCCTTGGCGTGGACGTATTCCTCGTAGTCGGCCGACTCGAGCAGGAACTCGCCGGTATCGTTGGGGATCAGAGTTGCGTACGAGTAGCGGCTGATGGCAGCATTGACGACATAGCCGCCTTTCTCCGTGCTGAACGGGGGCACGTCCGTCCACCCGCCAGCCAGGTCTATGCGCACGGGCGCTCGGGCCCGCATTGTCTCAGGCTTGCTCACTCCTCTGCCATCCTTTCTGTCACGTACTCTCTGAGCGCGTCGCGCCACGGCCGCAGCGGTGGCACCCCGATGGCGCGCAAACGCTTGCTGCCCAACACCGAGTCCAGAGGTCTCGTGGTGGGGCTGTCCCACGCGGCGCTCGGGATGCCCTCCACCTCCACCTCGCTCAGGCCGGCCTCAGCGAGCGCGGCCAGCGCAAGCTCCAGGCGCGAGCACGCACCCTGGTTCGTCACGTGGACGATGCCCCCGGCCTCGGTCTCCAGAAGCCGCCAGATAGCCTCGGCGAGGTCCGGCGCGTAGGTCGGGCAGCCCTGCTCGTCCTGGACGACGCGGAGATGCTTGCGCGACCGGGCAGCGTTCAGGATGCTGGCGACGAAGTTCTTGCCGCCCGGTCCGTAGAGCCACTGGGTGCGCACAATGAGGTGGTCGGGCGCTGCCGAGGATACCGCGCGCTCGCCCGCGAGCTTAGTCTCGCCGTAGACGTTCAGGGGCGCGGGCTCGTCATCCTCCAGGTAAGGCTCACACTTCGAGCCGTCAAACACATAGTCAGTGCTGACATAGAGCAGCCGCGCACGCAGTTCCCCGGCCACCCCGGCCACGTTCTCGGTCGCGACGACGTTGTTCGCTCGAGCGCGTGCCGGGTCCCGCGTGCAGCCGTCCACGTCGGTGTACGCAGCGCAGTGTACGATGATCGCGGGCGAGACTGACATCAGGGCGCGGTGGGCGTCATCGTTCACGCTGAGGTCGCCGTCATCCCGGCACAGGGGCGCGACCGCCGCCCAGTTGGGAGCTTTCGCGCAGACCTCCTGCCCCAACATCCCCGCTGCCCCGGTCACTGCCACTCGTCTCGAAGCTGATCCCTGCGTCACGGGCATAGGTTAGCAGTTGCGCCCCGCGTTGTCAACGCCTCACCGGCGCGCCGTTGCACGCTGGTTCGTGCCGTGATATACTCAGAACACCGTCCCAAGAGGCTCGGAGAGC
>CBFDBV010000525.1:0-3301 GCA_965603135.1 uncultured bacterium | reverse complement strand
CCGCTTATCGGGAACTCGTTCTCCCGGTCGAGGTAGAACGCGTCCATATCAATGTCCATGAACTGATAGTCGCCGTTGATGAAGGCTTCGCACTGCACGTGCCCGTGCAGCGCGCGGTTCTTCGACTTCTCGAAGCCCGCGTGGTAGAAGAGCGAGGCGCCCGTATTCCCCGCGTCATCGCACAGGTTCAGCCCGTAGACGTTGAAGAGCTTGACCGGATCGTGCGGCTCCGAGTCCCCGAACAGCGGGCTGCTGTGATACAGGTTCTCGCGCATGCTCTGCCAGATGAAATACACCTTCTCCTGGTCGGTCTCCGCGCCGCGCGTGAATTCGGCCAGCAGGCTGTCGAAGGTGTACCAGTTCCCGCGGTCATTGATGGCCAGCCGAGGGTTGACCACCGGCGTCTCGCCGATGTTCTCGATGGTGAGCTGCACGTTGTTCTGGAACGCGATGTAGCGGTTGCTGCCGGGGAGAGTCGAGGTATTGTCCATGTCCAGCGTGCCGCCCATCTCGATGGCGTACTCGTGGCGGCTGGCGCTTATCTCCTCGACATGGTCCTTCTGCACGGCGGGCAACTGCGCCGGCCCCCCGAGCGTGCTTTTCGGGTTCGTGGAGGCGACCTCGTACTTGCGCCCGTTGGTGCGCGGGTCCGAGTTGTCCGAAGCTGACATGTACAGACCCTCGCGCGTCCAGTGTGAGAAGCGCCCCTCGCCCGTTTCACGGATGTCCTTGTGAGCGGACTTGCCCGGCCCGAGCGGCTTGCCATCCTCATACAGCATCAACATGGACTTGTTGCCGGTGAACTTGTCGCCCTCCTCGCCGAAATCCATGGAGGCGATGTAACAGAACCCCTGCTCGGTATGGATGGAGTCGGGGGCAATCGGGTAGCGCTTCGGCTCCTGGCCGTCGCTCCTCGGGGCGGAGACGGCCGTCAGGATGCCGACGAGCAAGATAGCGCAGGTTGGCTGATAGCAGAGTGTCACGGTTCGCAGCTCCTTCCACGGCACAGCAGACCGGACAGTGCTCCGGCCTCTGCTGATAGCAACGACGCACGGCAGCGGCCTGGAGGCGCGCAAGGCTGTGGCGGTGGGAACCACGCGCCAGCGTGGCGGGCAACCCGCTATTCGTAAGAGACCTGTGCTTCGGCCAGCCACATGTACTCGGCGCGCCCCGCGTGACCCGACATCGGCGGCTGGAAGACGCGCACCCGCGTCGTCTCCACCGCATTGAAGCGATGCTCGCTGTGCTGCCTCTCCGACTGCCCGGACACCGGCACCCGCGTCACCCACTTCTCCCCGTCCCAGGTCTGCACCTCGTACTTCACCGACGTCCGGTAGCACTGATAGTAGGCCCACCAGAGATCAACCCCGCTCACCTTTCGCGGCTCCGGGAACTGCCACTTGATCCCGTGCGGGCCATCGTGCGGCTCGGACAGCCAGGTCACACCGGCGGTCGTCGGATCGCCCTGCTCCATGACCTCGCCGTCGGACACGACCGACCAGTTCTGCCAGCCGCTGGCGTCCGTAACGCTCTCCACGGACAGAACTGTGCCGTCCTCCAGCTTCGTGGACGGCGAAACGCGCCAGGACACGCTGCGCGCGACTCCCTCGTAGTCCAGCGCATAGTCGTCAATGGTCAGCACCACGGCGCCGCTGTCACGCACGCTCACGCCGGCCAGCCTGGGGATGTTGACCTCCAGGGTTCCTCTGCGCTCGCCCGCGGCCGTGAAGGTCACACCCGCGTCGCCGGGGCGAAACAGCTTGCCGCCTGCGGTCACTATGATGGAGCCCGGGTCGAGCGGGTTGGCGGCGTCCTCCACCTCCAGCAGGATGCGCCTGGGGGCACGCTCGACCCAGCGCAGCGATACCTGCTGTGTGCCGCCAAGGTCCTTGCCGTCCACCTCGAAGCGCAAGACCCGCGGCGGCTCGGCGTCCTGGAGGTTCAGCCAGGCCGGCGGATCGAGCACGAGCACAGTCGCGCCTGAGTGCAGCTCTTCGGCCCCCAGGCGCAGCTCCACGGCCCCCTCGCGCATCTGCGGCTCAAGCTCGTGCCACTTGCCCTCAGCACCGCGGGCCCAGGCGCGCTCGGTAGGCCCCGCCACGGGGATCGTCAGCGTCACCGGGCTCGTGCTCTGGATGACGTAGCTCACTATCGGCTCTCGCGCCTGCTCCTGGGCCGCCGCAACACTCACGACCAGCACAAACGCCGTGCACAGGCACCAGCATCCCAGCCAGGTTCTCATCAGCGCGCTCCTCTCACACCGCGAGCCTTGCAGGCATCTCGGCGGTCATCTCAGCACCAACCTATTCGCCTCCTCGGGCTCATATCCTTCTGTTCGTGCGAAGGTGTCATACGCTCGGCCGTCGAACTACAGACAAGGTCCGCTGTGCGAGCAATACAACACGCACCCCCAGGGAGGTCATCACCGCCATGCAGTTCACGGAGATCGTACTGATCGTCGCCGCCGTTCTGATGCTGGGCATGGCAGGCTGCCCCAAGCAGCCGGAGGAGATCGAGGAGCCGCCGCCACGGCCTGAGTTTGACGTAGACACAGCCCCACCGACCGAGGAAGCACCCGCAGAGCCCGCCGAGGAAGCCGCCGAGACCGCAGAGGACGCTCCTGAGCAGGCCCAGCAGGAGGCCGAAGAGCATGAGACGGCCTCGGGGTTGAAGTACGTGGACCTCAAGGTGGGCTCGGGGCCCTCGCCCGAGGTCGGCGACAAGGTGACCGTGCATTACACCGGCACTCTCGAAGATGGCACCAAGTTCGACAGCTCCGTGGACCGTGGCCAGCCTTTCAACTTCCTCATCGGCATGGGCCAAGTCATCAAGGGCTGGGACGAGGGCGTGATGAGTATGAAGGTCGGCGGCAAGCGCAAGCTCATCATCCCACCAGACCTCGCTTACGGGGAGTCGGGCAGGCCGCCGACGATCCCGCCCAACGCCACGCTCATCTTCGAGGTCGAGCTGCGCGAGGTCGAGTGAGGCATCCGCTGCACCCCGTTGCGCGCACCGCACACATTGAAAGGGCGAACGATGATGAAGACGGTTAGCGAGCAAGCCAGGGAAGTTCCCGTTGTCGCGGAGGTGGATGTGCTGGTAGTTGGCGGTGGGTTCGCGGGGGTTGGAGCCGCGATTACCGCCGCCAGAAACGGGATGGACACGCTCCTCGTCGAGCAGTTGAGCTGCCTGGGCGGCCTTGCCACCATCGGGCTGGTGAGCTTGCCCTTCAGCTACATCGAGGGCGTCGGCTACGAGTTCTTCGACGCTCTCAAGGAGCAGGACGCGCTCCGGGGACGCT
>CBFDBV010000524.1:0-3309 GCA_965603135.1 uncultured bacterium | reverse complement strand
CCCCACCGAGTGAATCAGCGCCAGCGACGGGTTCGTCAGGTCCTGCACCGCGTAGGCGATGTTCAGCTTGCCCGCCTTCGCCGCGAAGATCATATCCGCCGAGTGGCCCTTGCAGGTCTTCAGCGCGATGCCCGACCAGCCCAGCTCCATCGCCAGGTCGAAGGTCTCGAGGGTTGTCAGGCTCTCGTCAACGATGACCGGCTTCAGCTCCGCGATGGGCCGGACATCGTGGCGGCTCGCAGTCAGGTCGCGCTCGGTGGGCTGCTCGATGTAGAGCAGGCGGTCGTAGGCCTCGGGCGAGCGCTCGCGGATCTTGTGCAGCATCTCGACGATGTACTGGGGGTTTTCGCACTGCTCGTTGGTGTCGGCGGTCAGGTGCAGCTCATCCTGGCCCATCCCGCCCAGGCGGGACAGCTCCTCGCGCCCGATGTCATGCACCGCGATGGTGCGGTCCACGTCCCAGTCCAGGTCATTGCCGCGCAGCTTGACCTTCAGGCAGTACATCCCCTCGTAGGCGACCCAGTCCGCCAGGCAGTTGGGCAGGCCGTCGTCGGGGTCGGAGTCATCCAGCTCGGCGCGGGTGAGCTTATCGAGCCCGCCGCACAGGTGGAAGATGGGCACCTTCGGCAGGTACTCGGGCCGGATGTAGTCTTCCGGGTATTCGCCGGCGAACTCCGGCCCCAGGTACTTGCTGAGGTCGTCCATGAACTCGGCGTTGTAGCCCTTGTAGCTGTCAATGCCGTTGACGTTGCCGAAGGCGTCGTGCAGGGCGGCGTCCACCGGCGAGGCGCACACGAGCGCGCCCAGGAAGGGCTGCGCGGGCGACAGGCCGGCCTCGTCACAGACCGCCTGGTTGATCGCGGCCAGGTCGTCCTCCAGGTCCATGAAGATGTCAATCGGGTGGGCGGGGCCCGGGTGATCCAGCAGCGCGGCCACGTAACCCTCGGTGACTTGCTTCATCGCCGCCTCTTTGTCCGGGTGGCTCAGGCTCGCATCGGGCCAGCCCCAGAGGTCCATCAGGAAGATCCCGCCCCAGCCGTCGGCGGTCTCGCCGCGGCCGTTCTCGACGGTCGCGCGGATCTTACAGAACAGGCAGTCCTCGACCACGACGGCGCCGAACTTGAGCGGCGTGCGGGGCAGTTGAGGCTCGTAGAGTATCTCTATGTTCTTGACGGTGATGTCTGACGGGCGCATATCTCTCGCCTCCTGAGGGCAGTCGGTAGTCGGTCACACACGCAGTTCCCGCCACCGCCGTCTTCTCCTCCGCTGATGCGACGCGAAATGTGAGCGAAGAATGAACCTCAGACAGGCCGAATCGTCTCTGCTAACGAGTCACCTAGCCCTGGGGGAGCCGGAGGTGCCGTGCAGATGAAGAGGTCAGTATTGCTGGCAGTCGTGGCGCTGGTGGCGGTTGCGTTGACTGGTGTTGCCGTGGCGGACGGAGCTGGCGGCGACCAGGAGGTCTATGACATTCAGAAGAGCGCGAGGGGTGCGGCGCGCAAGGAGAAGCTCGAGTTCGCCCAGGAGATGGGCCTCACGCAGGAGCACATGCGGACCATCTTCCGCACCAAGGGCGCTCTGCACCGCATGCAGGAGGAGTTGAGGCGCGACCTGGAGGCGATGGCCGTGATGCTCCAGGGCCCCGGCGCCGAGGAGGATAAGCTGGCCGCGGTCGAGGCCTATCTGAGCAGGCGGGAGGAGACCCTGGCGAAGCAGGCGGAGATGGAGCAGAAGCTGCTCGAGACGATCGGCGCGAACGATGACCCGATGAAGGTGGCGGCGCTGATGGTCATGGGCGTGCTCGACAGCGGGCGGCGGGTCCTGTGTTCGGTGCACAGCGGGGTGGCCGGTGGGGCACCGCCTGACCTGCATCATAACGAGGCCCTGCACGGTCTCACCCAGCCGCTCGGGACCAACTGAGCTACCCCCCGGCTGTCGTTCTTTGTGAGCAGGGCCGGGGCACTTCGCGGCTCGCCGCTAACCGGCAATCGCGACCTGCCGCCGGCTCGCCTTCCTGAGTATGCGACCGATAACGTGATGACCCCCATCCCCCTTAAGGGGGATGGGGGTCATCAACGTTCCGCGCGACATATATTGAAGGTAGGGGCCGGGCGCCAGGGGAAGCAGTTGCAGTGAAGCGGACGATGTAAAGGGTGATTCCGGGTGCATCACTTGCGTGACCGACGCCCGGCGGCCTACCGTTCTGTTTATACCCACCTGCGGCGGTGAGCTAACATCGTCCATCCCGATGAGGCGCACTGGCGGGAGATCGCGGCCCGGGCCTCGCCGCTGCCCGCCGAGTTCTACCTCCAACCCACCGACCAGGTTGCCCTCGACCTGCTCGGGTGCCTGCTGGTGCATCGTACCGGCGGCGAGCCGATCGTCGGACGGCTGGTGGAGACCGAGGCCTACCTTGCCCAGGACGACCCCGGGTGCCACGCCGCCCGCGGGCGCACGGAGCGCAATGCCCCGATGTACGAGGGACCTGGCACCATCTACGTCTATCAGATATACGGGGTGCACTACTGCATCAACCTGGTGACGCAGGCGGCCGGCGTGCCGGAGGCGGTTCTGCTGCGCGCCGCCGAGCCCCTGGCGGGGATCGCAGCCATGCGGGCCCGGCGCGGGCGCGAGAGCCTGAAGGAACTCGCCAGCGGGCCGGCGAAACTTGTGCAGGCCTTCGGCATCGGCCCCGAGCACAATCGCACCAGCGCCACCGAGGGCGCGCTCTTCATCGCACCCGCGCCGGAGCCGGTCACGGCTATCCAGCGCGCCACGCGCATCGGCCTGCCAGCCGGGCGCGGCGACGATCTTGAGCTGCGCTTCCTGGTGGCGGACTGCCCGTGGGTATCCCGTCGGCCAAAGCGCTGACGACCGAAACCATCACACGAGAAGGTGAATCTGCCCGATGAAGATCAGCTTTATGACCTGGGTGTGTCCCGACTGGTCGCTATCTCAGATCCTGACCGCGGCGATCCGCTACGGCTATGACGCCGTCGAGCCGCGCGCTGAGGCCGACCAGGAGCATGGCGTCGAGCTTGACACCACCAAGAAGGTGCGCAAGCAGATCAGGAAGCAGTTCGAGGACTGCGGGGTGGAGATCAGCGCCATCGCCACCTCGCGCCGGTACGCCATTGAGGCCGGCCACGAGCTGGCCGAGAGCGTCGAGCTGACCAGGCGCTACGTGGAGCTGGCCGCGGACGTGGGCACCGCGAACCTGCGCGTCTTCGGCGGCTCCACGCCCGAGGGGATGGACTTCGCGGACGCCAAGAAGCTCGTGGCCGAGAGCCTGCACGAGTGCGGGCCCTT
>CBFDBV010000523.1:0-3323 GCA_965603135.1 uncultured bacterium | reverse complement strand
GGGCCTGCTCGAGCAGCTCCACGGCAAGCTCCATGGCCTCGCGGCGCTCCTGGAGCCGCTCCAGCCGTTCCTGCTCGGCGGCCTTGTGTTCGCCCAGCGAGCGCAATCGCTCCGGGTCGGAGTCCGGTCGCTCGGCGATGCGCCTCGCCTCGTCCAAGTCGTCCCCCAGGCGCTCGCGTTCCTCTTGAAGACGGTCACGGCGCGAGAGCAGTTCCTGGTACTGCTCATGAGTCATTTCCGCCGAGGCCAGTTCCGGGCTCCCCAGTTGCCCCTTGATGCCGAGGCGGTCGGCGTTGAGTTCGGAGAACGCCGTATCCAGGTCCTGGAGAGTGCGGTCGCCGAGGATGCCACCGAGCGTATTCTGTGCCTTCGACCGGTCGTCACGGAGGGAAGACACTTCGTCCGCGGCTTGCTGAAAGGAGGCGATGTCATCAAAGCCCGAGGCGGCGAGGCGGGCGGCAAGGGCCTTCTCCAACTGCTGTGCCGCCTTCGTGGCGGTAGCCGCATCGGTGGTAGTGCCCTCGGCGCGCCCCTGCGCCCTCGCATGGCGGGAGGTCGCCTCGTCCACCGCCCTGCGAGCGGCCTCGGCCACCTGCGCGAGGGCCTCGACATCCTCGGCCCCGCACTCGTGGTAGAGCGCTGCCAGCTCCTCCTGTCCGGCCTCAAGGGTCTGATTCGCCGCGACCAGGTCGGCGTCCGCCCGGATCAGTTCCTGCTCTATGTCTGCGGCCGGGCGTGAGGCCCTGCGCGTGAGACCGACGACAACCGCCAACCCGCCGGCGACCGCGACCGCCCAGAGCGCCGGATGGACGCCGACGCCCAGGACAACTCCGGCGATCACGAGCAATCCGCCGACCGCGAGCAGTACCCTTCGCCCTCTGCGAACCAAACGGGCCTCGTCTCGCTCGCGGGTCAGGTCGGCCTTCCGCGCCTCCGCGTCGTCGGCGGCCGCCTGAGCCCCGTCGCGCTCCCCTTTGAGGCGGATCGCTCGCGTTAGTGTCTCCGAGGCCGGCGCCTCAGCGTGCGCCGCTTGCAGGGCTTCGGCCGCTTCGGCAGCTTCCCGCGTGAGCTTCGCGGCCTCCTCGGCCCGACGCTGCGCCTGTTCGGCGGTCTCATCGCGACGGCGCGCCAGGTCGCGCAGCTCCTCGGCGATCTCGGGGCTGATGTCCGGAGCCCGGGCGAGTTGCTCGTCGAGGCCCTTCACCCTCTCCTGCAAGTCTCGTGCCCGGCGCAGATCGCGTTCCATCACCGCACAGCGCTCCGAGAGTTGCCCGTGCTTGGTTGCGAGTTCCCTCTGCCGGTCGGCGCGCTCTCTGAGCGCCTCGGCCTGCTGAAACTCGGTCTCGAGCTCGGAGAGGCCCTGCCCGAGCTCCTGGATCTTCCGTGCCGCCTCTTCGGCCTCGCGGACAATGGGCGCCATCTCTGCCATCTCTTGCGCAAGTTCGGCAATCCGCGCCTCGGACGTGGCAAGCGCCCCGGGCCTCTTCGCGAGGTGGTCGAGGCCGCGGGCAAGGTCGCGGATCTCCGCGTCCAACTTGGCGATGATCTCCTGGACGCCGACGCCCTCGCCGGCGCCGGTCACAGTCTGCTGGAGCAACTCGCTGACTTCCCTGCCGGCGGCAAGCTGGGCGAAGTCCTGCTGCTCAAGACAGGCGGTCGTCGTGTAGACGTCGCGGGACTGGACGCCGAGAAGGTCGTCAAGCCTGTCAGTAACCTTCGCCTCGACGTCTTCGAGTTCACCATCGTCGTGCGATCGAAGCTCTATGCGGTCTTCTGCGAAGTCCTTTGTGAGCGTGTAGCGCTCCCCACGGGCTACGAAGCTGGCGGATAGCCTGAAGTCCTGGCTTGAGCCCCACCGCGTCCACCTGAGCACGTCCGTGTCGGCGGTTTTGACGCCGCCCTTGCGGCCTCGCTTGTGGTCGAACAGGACGCGCACGATGGCCTCGCGGATAGTGGACTTGCCCGCTTCGTTGGGGCCGCGAATCACGTTGAGGCCGGGGCCGAACTCCCAGCTACCGCGATCAAAGCAGCCGAAGCGCTCGACCTCGAGGCGCTCCAGGATCACTTGAGCACCTCCTCGCCCTGTAAGAGCGCGAACCCGAGTGCCAAGGCGCGCTCGGCGATGCGCTGCGCCCGCCCGTCGCCCTCGGCTCTCGCCACCTCGACTCGCTCCCGTGCGAGCTCGACGAACTTGCCGAGGGCGAGGCGTGGGTCGAAGTGCTGGCTGTCGAGGTCCCCCAGGGCGGGATGGAAGTCCGCCTCAACACGGAAGGCGTAGAAGACCTCCGCCAGCGCGTCCTCAACCTCTTGTGCGTCAATCACGACGCCAGCGCCGGCAAGCCCGACCAGGTTGACCTCCAGCAGTGTGTGCGGGTCGGCGCGCTCGGCGATCCTGGCAGCGAGGTCCTCGGTGCCGGTCACGTCCGCCACGTCAATCTCCAGCTCATCAGCCCGCAGCACGCTGACGGGGACCCTCTCGGTGCTCACGCCGCCCTCGGTCAGCGTCACCTCAACAGGGGCGCCCGGCTCCCGTCTGCCGAAGCCCGGTACCTCCGGGCTGCCCGGGTTGATGGCGATCACATCGCCTGCCGAGTGCTCCGAGTATCCGTGCCAGTGGCCGAGCGCGAGGTAATCCATGCCGCTCTGCGCGATCTCCTCGGCGCTGAACATACCGGAGTCGTCCTGAATGTCCCCGCGCTCGAAAGACCCGTGGGCAACGGCGACATTGAAGCTCGTCCCGGTGCTCGGCGCCATCCCGGCCAGCGGCCGTTGGCCGTCTCGGTCACACAGGTGGGCGCAGCCGTGGACGGTGAGGTCGAGATGGGGGAGAGGGATGCTGACCGGCTCCGTGCCCCCGAGTACGTGCACGTGCTCGGGAAGCGCCCTCGCCACAGGAGAGGCATACACGCAGTCCTCCGCCCAGCAATCGTGATTGCCGGGCAGCACGAAGACCTCCACGGGCGGCGATGCCTCGGCCAGACGGGCGAGGCGCTGGAACGCGAAGTCAACCGTGCGCTTCCCCGGGCGGGCGGAGTCAAACAGATCACCCGCGATGATGAGTGCCTGTGCGCGGCGCTCCAGCGTCAGGTCCACCACGCGCTCAAAGGCAGCCCTGATCTTCGTGCGATGGTCCCCCGCGCGTTCGCCCAGGGCCTGATTCGGGGCATCCAGGTGTACGTCCGCCGTGTGTATGAGCTTCACCGTTGCCATCAGTGCTTGCCTCGTCCTGCAGTTGCGCTTGCCGGAGGCCCTATTCGGCCCTTCACCGTGGCTTTCCTCCAACCCCGGCCTGCGGTCATTTGACTCTGCCGCGTCCAGCGGGT
>CBFDBV010000522.1:0-3323 GCA_965603135.1 uncultured bacterium | reverse complement strand
CGACCTGCCTTCTCCCAACGGCAAAAAGAGGATTGACAGGAGCACAACGCGAAGAACCCAACAGTCTGCGACAACGGTGAGGAGGAGACCTATGCGAACCAAGGGATGGTCGGTGCTGTTGGTCATAGCCACGCTGCTGCTTGCCGCGTGCGGATGTGCCCAGGAAGAGCCGGCAGCGCCGCAGCCGAAGATGGAGGCGCTGACGATCGCTGACGGCGACAGCGCGGAGGGCTGGAACGTAGCCGAAGCAACTATGACACCATCGGGCACTCACGCGCGCGAGGGGAAGGCGCTTAACTTCCACATTGACGTGGATCACACCACCGGCCAGCCGGATTACCCCATCGGCTGGCCGCGCACTTACCACAACAACCCCGAGGATCAGCGCGACTGGTCGCAATGGGACTTCCTGGACTTCTCGCTCTATGCGGACACCTCCCGGGAGAAGCTGCCGGGCACGCCCCTGGGGCTGATTCTGCGCTGCCCGGACCGCGCCGGGTCGTGGAGCCGCACGCTCAGCGAAGCGACCAAGGGCGAGTGGGTGCACTTCCGCTTCCCGCTGGCGGACATCCCCAACATCAGCAACTGCACCGCGATTCAGTTCTTCATCTCCGAGTCCAACTACAAGCACGGCGACGTGGTGGACTTCTACGTGGACGAGCTGGCGCTGCTGCGCTACGCCGAGCCGACCATCGTCAGCCTCCGCCCGCTGCAAGGGCTGGTCTACGGGGACGCCGATTCGCTCAGGATCGAGGTAGATGTATCCGGTATGAAAGAAGCCGAGCGCAGGTTGATCCACCTGCACCTCAAGCGGGGCGCTGAGGGGGCCGCGACATCAGTTGCGGAGGTTACTCAGGGCCGGCAGACGCTCCTGCTCACCTGGGCCGGCGACAGGCTCGAGGTGGGCGATCACACGTTGGAGGCCGGTATTGAGGGCGGGTCCGTCACGAAGACCGCATCAGTCCGCGTCGTTCCGTCTCCCTGGGAGTGATGAAGATGACAGGCAACTGGACGTTCACAACGGTGGCGCTCGCCGGGCTGCTGTGCCTGGCGAATACGAGCTTCGGCGCGGTCCGCTTCTTCGACATGGGCAAGGCCGACTCCAACGTCTGGGAGGGGGCGACCCCGGTCACGGCGGCCTCCGTGTACTCCGCTGACGCCGGCTTCGGCTGGGAGAGCGCCGAGGGCCTGAAGGAGCAGGCCCGCGTGCACGATGAGCCCATCTTCAGCAAGAGCCGCGGCCGGGACCAGCCGCCGGTGATGTACACCAACGCCATCACCGAGGACTGCATCATCGGCGAGAGCCCCAACCGCTTCATGGTGGACCTGCCGAACGGCGAGTGCAACGTCTACGTGATGTGCGGCACCAGCGACAGCTACCGCAACCAGTTCTGGGACTTCGGCGTGGCGGCGACCGAGGCCGATCAGGACGTCTCCCTGTGGGCGGGCGATGACTTCGCCTCGGTGCTGGGCGAGGCCGCTGGTCGGGTGCAGATCGAGGGCGGATACGTCCATCGGGTCCTGCGGCTGCGGGCGAAGGTGACCAGCGGGAAGCTGGCGGTGAGCTTCCAGCCGCGCAGCAAGTGGCTGGTGAGCGCGATACTGATCTACGATGACGCCGAGGCGGCGCGCGTTGAGGAGGAAATCATCAAGCCGCTGGAGGACTGGACCTTCTTCCTGCCGCCGGCGGAGGCGGACAAGTGGACGCTGGAGCCGATGCCGGAGACGGAGCCGATGCCCGCTCTCAGTGACGCCGACCGTGAGCGCGGCTACGTAGTCTTCCATCGCCCCTGGCCCGAGTGCATCTACCCGAACACCACGCCCAGGCCGGAGGAGACCAACCCCGAGCTTCGCATCTTCGCCTCGCCTGGTGAGTACGAGCCACTCACGGTCAGCGTGCGCGCGCTGCGGGACATCGAGACCCTGATGGTCACGGTCAGTGACCTCGGCCAGATCGCGTCCGGCGACATTGACGTGCGGCACGTCAAGTACATGAAGGCGCGGCCCAACTACACGACCCTGCATCGCTACCGCATCGTGCCCGATCCGCTGGAGCCGTTCGAGCTGATGGACATCCCCGAGGGCGAGACGCACAGGTTCTGGCTGACCGTCCGGGTGCCCGAGGACGCGGAGCCAGGCATCTACGCGGGCGAGGTCAGACTGTCAGCGATGAACGCAGGTGAGGTCAGCGTGCCGGTGAAGCTGCGGGTCTTGCCCATCGAGCTTCAGGAGGACCCCAGCAAGATCTACGGCATCTACTACCGGCACCCGATTGACAGGATGCTCAGCGCCAGCGACGAGGTCAGCCGCGAGTACTTCCGGCGGCAGGCGGAACTGGAGGCCCAGGACCTGGTCGCGCACGGCATCCGCAACGTCACGATGAGCGCGTGGATGGGGGCCGCCGATGAGAACGGCGAGTTCCACCCGGACTGGACGGCGCTCGAGACCAAGCTGGAGATCGCCGAGCGTTACAACTTTAGGCCACCCTTCATCGTGAGCGTCAATGCGGGCGGCATCTACCGCAAGTATATGAAGGAAAGCCCCGGCTCGCACCTGCGCGCCGTCAAGATCCCGCCGCCCGAGTTCGCGGCTGAGTTGACCGCGATGTGCAAAGTCGTGGAGGCGGAGCGGGTTAAGCGCGGCTGGCCCGACTTCCTCTACTACCCGATTGATGAGCCGGGCAGGCACGAAGAGGCCGTCGAGTTTATGAAGATCGTGCTCCAGGCGGTGCGGGACGCGGGCGTGCGCACCTACCTCACCGCCGCCCCCACCCACGAGGCGTTCCAGGAGTTCGTGCCGCTGGTGGATGTCTGGTGCACCCAGCCCTTCGATCCCGACCGGGAGACGATCCTGGCCGACATGGCCGCGCGCGACGTGCAGTACTGGTGCTATCCGAACCACGTGGCCGGCGAGAACGATCACACGCCCGTCGCCGGCGCGCGTATGACCTTCGGCTTCGGCTTCTGGCGCTCGGGCTTCCTGACGCTGATACCGTGGATCTACTCGGCCACGGGCGGCGACCCGTTCAACTACCTGACCAGCTCCTCGATGGACTTCATGAACCGCCACGAGCCGGACGGCACGCCGATGCCGGTGGCTCTGTTGGAGGCCTACCGCGAGGGCTACGACGACTACCGCTACGTCTACACGCTCGAGCAACTGATCGAGAAGGCGAAGGCCTCGAACAACGCGGCCGCCCGACAGGCCGCAGCCGAGGCCGCGAACGAGCTGGAGTACGTCTGGGACAGCATCCACGTGCAGACGAAGTACAAGTACGATGACCTGTGGCCGGCGCACGACTTCGATGTCTATCGCTGGATCGT
>CBFDBV010000521.1:0-3324 GCA_965603135.1 uncultured bacterium | reverse complement strand
GAGGGGCAGTAGGTGGAGGTGAAGCTGACGCCCTCGGCGACGAGGCTGTCGAGGGCGGGGGTCTGAATGTACGGGTTGCCGAGCGCGGCGATGGTGTCGAAGCGCTGCTGGTCGGTGTAAAGGACCAATATGTTGGGGCGGGTGGGCATGGCAGTCACCGTCCGAGGCAAGGGGTTGGATGGGCGAGGCAGTGATTTCGCGAGGGGGAGGTGGTGGGCCTTCTCGTGACGGCGGGCAAACGGCAAACGGGCCACAGGCGCCGTCGCGCCACCAGGGGATCGCACCGTACGGCAAGGAGCGGTACGCGTTGGCGAGGTGAGAAAACGCCGGCGGCGAATTGAGCCTGGAGCGCGTAACGTTTGAAGTGATGCGTGGCAGTACCTGTCAGGGAGGATGCCTGAGATGAGCCAGCCGAACGTGCTGTGGATCTGCACCGACCAGCAGCGCTACGATACCATCGGCGGGCTGAACAACCCGCACATTCGCACGCCCAACCTGGACCGGCTGATGGCCACGGGCACCACCTTCACCCACGCCTTCAGCCAAAGCCCAGTGTGCACCCCGAGCCGCGGGGCCTTTCTGACGGGACGGTATCCGCGCACCATCCGCGGGCGGCAGAACGGTCAGGAGGTATTCCCCGCCGATGAGGTGCTGATCACGAAGATGCTCGCGGACGAGGGGTACGACTGCGGGCTGGCGGGGAAGCTGCACCTGGCCGTGTGCCACGATCACGTCGAGCCGCGCACCGATGACGGCTACCGGGTGTTCCACTGGAGCCACCATCCCAACCCCGACTGGGAGGAGAACGCATACACGCAGTGGCTGACGGCCCAGGGCGAGAGCTGGGAGGAGCTGTACCAGTTCCCGCGCGGCAGCTACGCGGGCCCGGGCATCCCCGCCGAGTACCATCAGACGAAGTGGTGCGCGGACATGGCCATCGAGTTTATGACCGAAGAGCGGGACGGGCCGTGGCTGATGAGTGTCAACCCGTTCGATCCGCATCCTGCCTTCGATCCGCCGGCGGAGTACCTAACACGCTATGATCCCGACGAGGTGCCCATGCCGAAGTATCAACCCGGTGAGCTGGACAGCAAACCGACCTTCCAGCAGGTGGACCACCAGGGCGCCTACGGCGGGAAGGGGATGTCACTCGCCGGGGCAAGCGAGCAGGAGATCAAGGGGATCGTGGCGGCATATTACGCGATGATCGAGCAGATTGATACGCACGTGGGGCGGATGCTGGATGCGCTCGAAAAGAGCGGCCAGCGGGAGAACACCATCGTCATCTTCACGAGCGACCACGGCGAGATGCTCGGGGACCACGGGATCGTGATGAAGGGGCCTTACTTCTACGAGTGCGGCATCCGCGTGCCACTGATTGTCTCCTGGCCGGGGCATTTTGACAGCGACCTCGTGAACGATGCGCTGGTGGAGTTGGTGGACCTGCCGCCGACGCTGCTCCAGGCCTGCGGGATGCCCGTGCCGGAGCGGATGCAGGGCAGGTCGCTGTTGCGCATCCTGGAGGGTCGAGCGGGTCCGCATCAGCACAGGGAAAGCGTGTACTGTGAGTACTACAACGCGATGCCGGGTCACGATCACTCGGCCTACGGCACGATGTACCGCGACCGGAGATACAAAATCTGCGTCTATCACGGCAAGGCGCGCGGGCAGGGCGAACTCTACGACCTGGAAAGCGACCCGGATGAGTTCAGCAACCTGTGGTACCATGAGGACTACGCAGACCTGAAGCGAGACCTGATACTGCGGTGCTTCGACCGGAGCGTGTTGACGATGGACCCGTGGCCGGAGAGGGTGGGCAGCTTCTGAACGCCCGCGGCAGGACAACGACGCCGCGTGCATCTCGGGGCCCAGGAGGCACGTCGGTTGGCGACTGAGCTGGCCTTTTCCACGCCGCTGAGGTTCCGGTGCGTCGAGGGATGCGGGCTGTGCTGCAGCTTCCGCGTGCCCGTGCTGAGCGGCGAGAGCACGTTCCTGCAAGTGCACGGCGACGCCGTCGTGCGTGACGAGCACGAGCAAGGCGAGCCAGCGCCCAGTGTCGTCGGGCAGCTTCGCAGAGAGAACGGCTACTGCGTCCTGCTGGACGAAGACAAGCGCTGCAGCATCTACGCAGATCGGCCCATCTACTGCCGGCTGTTTCCGCTGGTGCGCGATAGCTACGGCCATCGGCAGATTGACGCCAACTTCTCGTGCCCAGGGCTGGGCAAGGGCGAGCCGTTCGCGGCGAGCGACTTCGAGGGAGTCGCGGAGCTGGAGGCCACGGCGGCGGACCTCGAAGGCTGGGAGCGCCGGCAGCGCGAGTCATACGAGTTCGCGGTGCAAATGCTGCGGGCGAAGGGCACATACTGCCCGGAGCAGGCGATGCGGGCGGCGGTCGTCGGGCTGGTGGACGAAGCGCTCGCGGCAGGAGCAAGCTTGGACCTGGGGAGACGTCTGCGCGAGGCCGTAGAGTCGAGCAGGGCCACCCTCGTGGCGGCCGGCAATGTCGAGGGCCCCGAAGAACTCGCGCACCTCTTCCCGCACGTCTCCGAAGCGGGCGGTCCGAGCATCACGCCTGAGGAGCGGGACCTTCTTCGCGAGTATCTGATGCTCTGGGCGCGACGGAACCTGACGCTGCGGGCGGCGCACGCGCAGGCGCTGGCGTCGGTCACGCCCGAGAACGTGGCCTACCACTTCGCGGGGATCGTCAGTCAAGCGGCACAGGAGGTGTGCAAGGCGGCTGGAGATTCGTGCGAGGCGAATCGGGTGGCCGATGGCGTTCGGCAGGTGGATTCGTCGCTGCGGTCGCGGTATATGTCGGCGAGGATTTCGTTCGGGTGAAACCGTCCGCAGCAAGGAATCTGGCGGACGGTCGGAGAAACGCGCTTGCGCCACGGCAGACCAGAGATCTGACCGGGGCTATTCAGACCCACGCGACGCCACCGCCGGCGGGGCTGAAGCCCCGCCCTGCGACCGCAAGCGGTCGCTGCCCACCGCCACAGCCCCACCCTCCGTACGGCGGGCACGGCAGGTTCTGAAGCGGGCTCGAGTACTGATACGAGGAGGCATACCATGGCGGACAGAGTCAAGATCGGCGTAGTCGGATACGGCACCATCGGAGAGCGCATCGCCGACGGGGTTGCAATGCAGGACGACATGCAACTGGTCGGGGTCGCGGACATCGCGCCCAGCCTGCCAGTCCGGGCACTCGTCGAGTCCGGCAAAGCCTACCCTATCTTCTGCGGCTACGAAGAAGCAGTCCCAGACCTGACGGACGCGGGCATCCCGGTCGCGGGCCTGCTCGATGACCTGCTGGAAGAGGTGGAG
>CBFDBV010000520.1:0-3325 GCA_965603135.1 uncultured bacterium | reverse complement strand
CCGGCGTTGATGAAGCGTACGGGGAGGTCAGGGAGGCGCTCCGCGAGCAGGCGGGCGAAGTTGCGCATGCCGGGGTTCTCGGAGTAGACGTGGGAGGTCTCGACGAAGCCGATGCCGGCGTCAATGGCCGCGCGCAGGGTGTAGTCGAGTGCCTCGCCGCAGATGATGGCGTCCGCGCCGGCAATGACCGCCTCGTCCACGGCGAGCCAGCGCTGGGCGAGGCCGCCGTAGTGGACGGTAACCGTGCGCACCATCATCCCGGTGTCGCCCGCCACGCGCACCAGAGGCACGCCCAGGCGCGCCTTGGCGTGCAGCGCCAGATCGGCCAGGTTGGTCGGCTCGATGCGGTAGGTGGTGCAAAAGGGGTGCCGATGGTGTATGTCACTGAAGCCGAGGGCGGCGGCGCAGGATTCCATCACGCCGCCAGGCGAGGCGTCCCAGTTCGAGTGGCAGCGGCAGACGACCATCTTGTTCTCGTCGAGTATCCTCCTGCGGGCGAGATTGTGAGGCTTCTCCTCCTCGGGCAGGGTGCGGAACCACTCGGTCTCGCCGCCGCCGAAGAACGGGATCTCGTGCGTGAGTACGAAGTTCAGGCCATCACAGGCGGCCTCGCGCAGGACGGCGACAGTGGGCGTCCAGGTGGTGGCGACGCCGGTGACCTCTGTGTCCGGGGCGCCGTAGAGCAGGCCGTTGGGATCGCCCTCCATCCCGTTCTCCAGAGGGGCGATGTCCAGCACGATCTCCTCGACTTCTCTGGCCGTCACGTGATCATCTCCCATCCCCGGGGTCTGTGAGGCGCTAGAGGGACGGCGAGAGCACGACCGCGAAGGCCGGCGGCCTTACTCCTGAGCGAGTCGCGGCGGTGGCAAGAGGGCGAGCAGCGCCGCGCCGATGTCAACCAGCGTCCACAGAGTCGTCTCGCTGGCCGGCTGCGGCCTGCCCTGGGTGACCTCGTTGCGGATCCTGCGGAAGTCCTCGAAGGCGGTTATCAGCGGGTCCGGCACGAAGTTCCGGGCGGCCATCTCTCGCACCAGGGCGGCCGTGTCCGCCCCTCCATCCTGGGCGCTTTCAATTCCCCTGGTGCGCGCGGCCCCCCGCACCGCCAGCTCCAGCTCCGCCCAGAGCAGCAGCAACGCCGCGCGCGGATTGCCGGCGGCGTCGCGAAGTATCTCCTGTGTCTTCTGAGCAACCGCCGGCGAGCCCGCATCGTAGTCCCCCACGCGCACCGCTGTGCGGGCGTGCTCGACCGCGTACGCCAGTTGACGCACGTCGGCGTCCTCGCTCTGCTCAGTCTCGACCGGGGCCTCGGTGGGGTTGCCCGCGCTGGGGTTGGAGCGATGGAAGCTCGACAGCCACGTGGTTAGCTCCTGGCCGTAGAGCACCACGGCGGTGAGTATCAGCAGGTAGATGGTGGTGGCGTCAATGCCGGCCTTGGGGAAGAGCATATGCACAACCAGCAGGAACACACAGGCCCCGGCCAGTAAGACCTGTCGGCCGTCGAGGCTCTCCGGTTGCTGCATAGCTGAAACCTCCCCGCACCCGGGGGTGCGATGCGGTGCCTCCTATCCGGGTGGGGTAGTCTTATAGCCGTTTTCGCGATTCAGCGCAAGTCCTGGAGCAGGCTTGGGGCGGCGAGTTCGCAGAAGGCCTCCAGCATCACCCGCTTGCGCTCGTCGGCCAGGCGGTGCACGTCATCGTGAGCTATGTAAGGTATCTGACTATCAGATGTCGTACGCCCTCGACCATCCGTTCCACACGGCCCGGGTCGACATCTTCCGGCTTCTCGAAGTGGTGATGGTCTACCTCGTTCCTCAACTTCCCCCAGCCTTCGATCTCGCCGAACTCACTCTTGGTGAAGACCTTGCTCTTGTAGAGCTCGGTGTTGAGCTTCGATATCGAGCTATCCCCTTGCCATGTGACCTGGTGACGCGTGCATATCTTCCTGAGAGTATCCTCTAGCACCGCACCTGCCAGCGTAGCCGCGGGGATGTGGTAGCCGTGGTCTAGCAGATGCTCCCCCATCTCAAGCAAATCCTCGAACAGGTCGGCCGTGATCAGGTGTACGAATCGCCTGTTGTAGCCGCTTGCGAAGTCGTCGGCGGCAGCTCTCAGGACGCCTCGGCAAGCCTTGAAGTCGGAATAGTGGCCGCCATGCAGAGCCCTTGTATGCTCTTGAAGCGCATGGTAGTAGCTGCTGTTGTCGCCGTAAACTTGGCCGATAGCATCTTGGGTGGACACGTACCATTGCAGTGCCAGGTCACTGTCTACCCAGTGCACGAAGCCCCCGCTCCCCCTGGCGGTGGCTTGAACCGCCTCAGCTAGCCTCTGCAGCTCCTCGAAGCGCTCAGCTATCGCCTGCTCGGGACTTGACATAGGGAACGCCCCCTCTCGATAGTCTCTCAGGCGGAGGTCATGCGCGCTGGGTGCGCGCCAGCAGGCCCGGTGGGGCGAGTTCGCAGAAGCCCTGAAGCATCACGCGCTTGCGGTCGTCGGAGACACCGATGGCCGCGCCGTCTAGCCCTGGTCGGCCTGCTCTAGGACCTCCTCGCCCAGCTCGGTCAGGTTCATGACGTCGACCGGTGCCGGCCCACATGGGTAGTCTTCGGCCATTCCCTCAAAGTGCATCCTCACGAGCCCGGTCTGGAAGACCCACTGCAACTGCTCGTCGGTGTGGCCCCTGTGGTACATCTCCTCGAACATCCCGTCGAAGGTCTCATCTATGATGACCTGTGCGCTCAGGAACCGGAGAAGGTCATAGAGGTCCTCGGCGCTCTCGAACACACCCTTTTCGACCAGACCCTCGACGCCACCGACGCCAGCAAAGCTGCGCGCCGAGGCGCCAATGATATCCAGCAACTCACTGGCGATCACCATGATTCGCTCGGCGATGGCAGGGGTTATGTTGCCGCCGCGGTGATATGCGTAGTTGCGGTAGTAGCCGAAGGCTCCCTCGAAGTACATCTTCGCGTATCGCTGAGCCTTCTCATCGAAACGCACTGGCAGCGCGAGTGGTCCTCCTTTGCGGAACACGAACTGCACCAGCGCGACACCGTACTGCTCAGGCTCAAGAGACTTGTCCTGCAGCGCGTTCTCGACCTGCTGCATAGCTTCCTTTACAGCGGCCTTGGGATGCCCGTCCGTGAGCAGCTTCAGGCAAGTCTCGCGAATTGTCGGGTGCAGGAGGTCCGCAAAATCCAGGCTCATTGTCCCCTCTCCAAGCGCAGGGCTAAGCTGGGTCATATGAAAGTGTTGGGCATCTCGGCCAGTAAGCCCGGCGCCGCGAGTTCGCAGAGTTCTGGGATGGTGTACACCACCTGAGATTTTC
>CBFDBV010000519.1:0-3332 GCA_965603135.1 uncultured bacterium | reverse complement strand
CCGGCGCTGATCCTGGAGGTCTCAATGCCCTCGGTGCCCGGGGACAGCTTCTTCGAGGACAAGAACATCGGCCGCGAGGGCGTGGTCTAGAGCCCGTTTCAGAACCACGCGTAGGGCGGGCTTCCAGCCCGCCAATGCCTTCCGCGGGGGTTGTGAAACCACTTCTAGCCCGCCTGCTCTTCGCAGCAAGGTTGGCGGGCCCTCGGGGTGGAACCTGCGACACGAAGTGAGGTTGTGAGATATGTCACCTGCTTCGGGACAGAACGAGCTGCTAAGCTTTGACGCGCTGATGGCGGACCCATCAGGGCGCGTAGGCGCCGCGCTGAATGTGGCGAAGGGCTTCCTGGCGGAGACGGGGACAGCCGAGCTGCTCGCGGCAGTCGGGAGGACCATCGGCGCGATCCCGCCCGCAGTTTTCCCCGACAAGCGCTGGTTCCAGCGCTCCTACGGCCGCAGCATCACGGACGAGCCCGATGACCTGCTCGCAGGGCACGGCCTGTTCTACGTGACCGAGCAGCGGCAGCTCTTCCTGGACTGCACGGCCGGGCACTATCAGATGCCGTGGGGCTACGATCACCCCGAGCTTCGAGAGGTCCTGCTCGATGGCATCGAGCGCGGCGTTGTCTGGGACAATCACAGCAACATCCCGGCGGCGCCGGTCAAGCGTCTGGCCGCGAAGCTCGTGGAGCTGGCGAACCCGGGAGCCGACCTGGAGAGCCTGGTAGCCGACGATGACCGGCTCAACACCGTGCTGATGGGCTGCGCGACCGGCTCGGTGGCCTGCGCGGCGGCGATGAAGATAACGCTGGTGCACTGCGCCCGGGAGAAGCGCGAGCAGGGCGCGCCGGTCTTCGTCACGCTGGACGGCAACTACCACGGCACCGACTTGTTTGCCCAGCGGCTGCGCGGGATGTGGCCGGAGTTCTTCACCAACGTCGAGGTCGTGATGGTGCAGCCCAACGATGATGAAGAGTTGGAGCAGGTCTTCGCTCAGCACGGGGAGCGCGTGGCCGGCCTCTGGGCCGAGCCGGTAATGATGAACCGCGAGGCCATCGTCATCGAGCCTGAGTACTTGCAGTTGGCGCGGTCGCTGTGCGATGAGTCGGGCGCGCTGATGACGCTCGACGAGATACAGACCGGGTTCTGGTGCCCGGAGGTGATCTACGCGCAGCGCATTGGCGTGGAGCCGGACCTGCTCGTGCTGGGCAAGGGGATGACCGCCGGCTTCCACCCGTTGGCCGCGCTGGTGTATCGGGGTCGGCTCGATGTGCTGGAGCAGTACGATGCCATCAGCACCAACGGGAACGCCGCGCTTGCCGCCTACGTGGCGCTCGGCTGCATCGCCCTGATTGCGCGCGATGGCGAGCATATCGCCGAGGCCGGAGCATACTACCACGAGCGCATGAAAGGGCTGGCCGCCGAGTTCCCTGACCTGCTCGCCGAGGCGCGCGGCTTCGGGCATATGTCCGGGCTCAAGTTCCACGAAGTCGCCGATGCGCTCGGCTTCCACCGGTCGGCCGTCGAGCGCGGGCTGTGGCTCAGGGCTCACGCCTACCACGAAGGACACAGCACGATCCTGACGAAGTTCGCCCTGCCTCTGGACGTCGAGGTGGCGGACTTTGCGGTGGCAGCGATGCGCGAGCTGCTCGAGGCCCGCCCATGGCAATGACGAGGTGAGCTGATGAGCGCGGTGCATCCGTACTTCGAGCTGAATGACGTGGACCGCGAGTTCTGGGCCGAGCGGCTCGACCCGTTCGTGCCGCAGGAGGTCTTTGATGCTCACCGGCACATCAGGCTGCCGGAGCACATTGACCCCATCCCGCCCAGTCCCGCCCAGGCGGGACCCGCGCGCTTCCCCGATGAGATCGCGGATGGCGAGTCGCTGGAGGAGGCGGCGCTCGGGAACTCGCAGTTGCTGCCGGGGCGGTCGGTGTCATTCCTGGCCTTCGGTTCGCCGCGCATACAGTGTCACTTCGAGGAGAACAACGCCTACCTCTCGGAGGGCCTGAGCGGCACGGCGTCCGCGGCCCTGGCCCTGGCCCCGCCCACCTGGGACGCCGAGAAGCTGCTCGACCAGCTCCGGCAGCCGCGCATCATCGGCATCAAGCCCTATCAGAGCCTCATACCGGGCTTCGATGGCGAGGATGTCAGCGTCTTTGACTTCTGCCCGCACGAGCACCTGGAGCTGCTGGACGAGCTGGGCGCATGGCTGACGCTGCACATAGCCCGAAAGGAGCGGCTGGCCGATCCGGCCAACGTAGCCGAGATACTTGAGATCCGACGGCGCTATCCGAACCTCGTGCTGGTGATCGCGCACCTGGGCCGGTCCTACGCGGGCGGGTACGCGCGAAAGGGCTTCCCGCCGCTGGCCGAGGACGACGGGATACTCTTCGACACCTCGGGCGTGCTGAACCCGGCGGTCTTCGCGCTCGCGCTGGACCGCATCGGGCCCGAGCGGCTGATGTTCGGCACGGATCAGCCGATCTTTTACATGCGCGGCCGGCGGCGTTGGAAGGGGGACCAGTACATCAACCTGACCAGCGGCAATTACAGTTGGAACGTCAACCGCGAGCCACCCGAGGTCGAAGCGACCTACACGCTGTCGCTCTACGAGGCGATGGCCGCGTGCACTGACACCTGCCGCGCGCTCGGGTTCGATGAGACGACAGTGCAGGCCATCTTCCATGACAATGCGCGCCGGCTGGTGGACCGGCTGCTGGCGGAGAAGGAGAGCTGGTGAGGGTGGGCGCGCGAGAGGCGCTGATGGGGATTGACCTGGGGACCACCGCGGTGAAGGTGGGCCTGTTCGAGGCCGCCAGCGGCGAGGCTCTGGCCGTCGCCCACACCGAGTACAAGCCGGCCTCGCCCGCGCCCGGCTGGCTGGAGTTGGACGCCGAGACCTACTGGGAGGCGACGGTCGCCGCGACGCGCGAGGCGCTAGCCGAGGCGGGTGATGATGAGGTGGTGGGCATCGGCCTCTCCAGCCAGGGGCAGACCTTCATGCCGCTCGACGAGGGCTACCACCCCCTGCGGCCGGCGATTGTCTGGCTTGACACCCGGGCCCAGGAGCAGGCCGATCACCTGCGCGGCGTCTTCGACCCCGACGAGTACCGCCGGCGAAGGGGAGCGGACTTCCCCACCGCCGTTGATTCGGCCCCCAAGATGCTGTGGCTTCGGCAGAACGAGCCGGAGACCTGGGCACGGACGCGCTATCTGATGATGCTGCCCGACTACCTGGGCCTGCGGCTGACGGGGGAGAGGCGGCTGGACACAAGCAACGCCGGCAGCACGGCGATGGTGGACCGCACCACGGGGGACTGGTGGCCTGAGGC
>CBFDBV010000518.1:0-3336 GCA_965603135.1 uncultured bacterium | reverse complement strand
GGCTAGCAATAGCGCGGCGAAGCTCACTCGCTTCATTGCTCAATCCCCTCCACATTTGTGTCCTTTCTCATCCTCCCCCAAGGCTCGCGTAGAACATCCAGTGCCGCTCCCAGAAGCGCTGAAGCTTGAGCACCAGCACGTTCCGCCCCGCCTTCAGCGGCACATCCACCACACACTCGTCGCGCTGCAATCCCCTCACGTTCGGGATGTACCCGACCTCCTCGCCGTTCACGTATGCGACCGCGCTGCTCGTCGAGGCCAGGTTCAGCGGCGCTTCTACATCCGCCTCGGACTCGATGATGGTCGTCGCGTACACGACATCGCCGACCTCCGCTTCCCGGTTGCTGCCCAGGCGCACCACGCCGCCTACGTCCGCTGTCACCGCGGTCCACTGATCCGCCGGCGGAGCCGCCAGGCTCTCCTCCGGGCCGAAGCGCACCTGCCGTATCGGCCACCACTCCGGGTTGGGGAAGCGCGGGCTGACCCGCCACTCGCGCAGCGCCCCCATCGCCAGCGCGTCACCGGTCACCTCCTCCTCCGGATAGACGATGACCGCGCTCACGCCCCACCCCGTCGGCCCGCCGAAGCTCAGCTCCATCTGCCCGCCCTCCACCTGCGTGTCGAAGCTGCGCCGCGCCGAATCACCGGGCTTGAGCGGTCGATCAAACAGCCGCACACTGCCCCCCTCCCGCACCATCCCGGAGCAGCGGAAGTTCCGCATCGCCCAGGCCGAGTTGCACGTCACCACGTCCACCCGGCAGGCCCCGTCCGGCAGGTCAATGCGGAAGCTGCGCGGCGTGCCGCTGTACAGCGCGTTGCGGATCAGCACGTTGTCCGGCCGCCACTTGTACGGCCAGAACGGCGGCCCACGGGACACGATCTCGGCCGCCGCCTTCCCCCACTTGTAAGCGCCGCCGTAGCCCACCTCCTCCGGCGTGGGCTCCGAAGCATCACCCGGCGGCAGCCATCCGAAGCCTAGCTCAGCCGAGTACTCCGTATCCGGCCCCACCGCCTTCCACGGTTCAGCGTCCTCGGTGGCCCCGAAGTCCAGCGCCAGCGTTGCCCCCTCGGTGTCGGCCGCCTCTCGCATCTCCTCAAAGAGCTTCTCGTCCTGCGCCGCCGCGACATCGCGCAGCAGTTGCTCGGCGGCCCTTCGGTAGGCGCGCGGGTCCGTCTCCCGCTGCGCCTCGACCGCCTTTGCCGGCTCTTCGAACGCGCCCATGTGGCCATCCAGCGCGAACTGCGCCCGCGCCAGCATCGCGTCTCCCTGCAACTGATCGCTTCGCTCCCAGTGCAGGCCGGGCTGCCCGATCACCAGCACGCCGTAGACCCCGACCGACGGCACCCCCACGGTCACAGTGTTCTCGTGCGCCTCAAACCCGATCATCCCCGGCTCCGGGTCCACAGTAAGCCAGACCATCTCCTCCGCCGGCACGCCCTTCGGCAGCCGCAGCGTCAGCTCAAACGGCTCAGTCGGCGTTGCCTTCGCCGCCTCGAAGTCCACGTCGTAGTTGACGAAGTGGACGCTCATGTAGCCACCCTCATGCACCCAGGCCGTGACCCACAGCATCCGCGGGATGTCGCCTTGCAGCAGCGGTGGAGCGCCCAGCGCCTCGCGCACCTCCTCCGTGGCCTGCGCCACGATCGCCCGCGTCTGCTCACTCTCCTTCGCCCGATTGAAGAAGAAGCTACCGCCCTCAAGCAGCTCGAAGACCTCCCCCTTCTGCCGCCAGTGCTCGACGGCCGGCGGCCGGCGGTGCACATTGTTCTCGTCGCGCGTGCCGCACTCGCCGATGATCGCCAGCCGCCCGCCCCGCTCCAGGTACTGCGCGATCGCCCCCGCCTGCTCCGACGAGATGCACCTCACCGACGGCAGGATCACCAGCCGGTAGCGCATCAGGTCGTCGAGCGTCCAGTCATCGGCGCGCATCTCCGGGTGGTGGAAGATCAGCGCATCGAAGGGAATGTGCGCCTCAAACAGCGTCCGCCCGATCCCTGACACGTCGTTGAAGTGCGGCGAGTGCACGGACGTCTGATACTGCGCGTACATCTGCGTCGGTATCGAGAACGCGACCGCCACCTGCGCGTGACGTCTGCGGCCCTCGCGGGTGAACAGCGCCCGGTGGTCGTGGCGGAACTGCCAGAACTTG
The DNA here is from genome assembly GCA_965603135.1 of uncultured bacterium. Lineage (GTDB taxonomy): Bacteria > Armatimonadota > Zipacnadia > Zipacnadales > UBA5352 > CBFDBV01. The sequence goes on along the minus strand of CBFDBV010000518.1, from coordinate 1,186 downwards.
CGCACCACCTCGAGCTGCGGTGACTCCTCCTCGAAGCTTACCTGCTGCGTGAAGAGCACGCCTCCGCCTGCGCACGCCTCGGCGTACTCGTGCTCGATCAGCTCCGGCTCCGACTTGCGCAGCTTGGTCATGAACAGCACCGGCTTCCGCGGCGCCGATGCCAGCCCCAGCGCATACCGCACCGCCCCATGCGCATTGTGCCAGCCGTACCTGAAGATGTCGTACTGCGACAGCCCCGCACTCTCGAACCACGCCTGGTCCACGAACTGCGAGATCAGCAGCGGATATGCGTTCAGCCCCAGGAACCCCCCGGCCTGGTTGCCGTGCACGTCGTACTCGATCCCCAGCCGCTCAGCAATGGCCTTCTGATCCAGGTAGTACCGCATCAGGTTGTGAGCGTGCGACATGAACAGGAGCTTCTGGTACTCCGCCATCACCGGGTCGTCACAGATAGCGTCAACCTCCGCGTGCTCGAACTCGTTCCACCCGACGTTGGGCGGCAGCTTGGCGAACACGTCCATCAGGTTGTCCTGCACGTATTCGCGGATGTGCGAGTACTTCGCGCGGAACTCCGGCAGCTTGCCGGTGCTCTCCAGGTAGTGAAAGAACTTGCGGTTACAGAAGTCGCAGTATCTCCCCCGGCTGCCGCTGCCGATCCGCGACACCGGCCCCCCGATGTTATCCTGGCTGCACGCGTAGCCCAGCACCGCGCTGGAGAGCAGGTCGTAGTTGATCACCGCCGACCAGCGCGGCGCGTTATTGCACACGATATACGCGTTGAAGTCGTTGCTCTTCGCCCAGCTCTCGACGGTCAGATTGTAGTGCTGGCTCATCACCAGCTCGTTGTTGTAGTCGCGCGCGATGCCGTTGTCCGAGAACAGCGGCAGCGCCAGGCTCTCGTGGAAGTGGATGGTCTCCTGGTATTCGTTGGAGCCGTAGACTTCGTAGGGGATGCCCCGGTGCTTGAGGTAGTCGTGGGAGATATAGTCCCCGGAGCGGTCGAGGTAGTCGCACAGCATCCAGTTCTGATCGAACCACTTCCCCGGCTGGCGCGATGGCCCGCCTCGGCCCTCGCCGTAGCCGGCGTTGAGCATGAACTGGTGCCAGGAGATGGGGTGCCTATCGGGGTAATCGAAGGCCCGCAGCTCCGCCCCGTAGTCGGGCAGCACGACTTCCGCCTTTTCAT
>CBFDBV010000517.1:0-3352 GCA_965603135.1 uncultured bacterium | reverse complement strand
TGGGCAACTGCACGGTTGAGGTCAGCGACCTCTCCTCCGGCGAGGCCGCGCTGCCGGCTACGTGCTGGGACATCCGCCTGGCGCGCATTGAGCGCGGGCGCGTGGGGAGGAACGAGAAGAAGTACCGGCTCAGGCCGAAGGTCCTGGATCCCGGCGCGCAGGCCGAGATCACCGGGCAGGACACGCGCTGGTGGTGGCTGACGGTGAGGGTTCCCGATGACCAGCCGCCCGGGGAGTACCGCGGCGAGGTCATCTTCACCCCCGAGAACGCCGACCCCTGGCGCTGCCCGGCCCGCGTCCGTGTCCTGCCCTTCAAGCTGGCGCATCCGCCGGATGAGATCTTCGGGATGTACTACGGCACTCACTACGCGTACTACCCGGAGAACCGCGCGCAGCATTTCGAGGACCTTCGCGACCACCTCATTGACACCATCACCCTCTCCTCCGAGGCGCCCAGAGGCGGCTGGGAGGACGGCGAGTTGAAGCTGGACTTCTCCGCGATGGACGCGTTCATCGCCGAGGCGCAGGAGCACGGCCTGACCGGCCCGATGCCCTGGGGCGGCGTGCGTCGGCTGGCCAGCCTCGTTCCACAGGACTTGTCAGATGACGAGTGGAACCAGCACTACAAGCAACTCATCGCCGCCGTCGTCGCCCACGGGGAGGAAAAGGGCTGGCCGCCGCTGCTCTGCTACCCGGTGGATGAGCCGAGCAACAACAAGGAGAGGATCGACCGCGCCTCGAAGCTGATGGCACTGACAAGGCAGGTCCCCGGCGCCTTCACCTACTGCACACCCAACGCCATCGAGGGCGGCACCACGCTCATTGACCTGATGGACTACGCCTGCTGGCAGCACCTCTCCGCCAACGCCGACACGCGGAAGATGACGCTCGAGCATGGGGGCACCTTCTGGTACTACTCCAGCAACTACGGCGGCGCCACCAGCATCCCGCGCTTCCGCTCCGGCTTCCTGCGCTGGCGCCTGGGCGCGACCGGGATGTTCTACTGGCACTATCAATGCTGCGTCAACGACCCCTTCGACGACCTCGACGGCAATCACTGCGATATGTATCTCGCCGCACCGACGCCCGCAGGCCCGCTGCCGACGCTGGGGTGGGAGTGCGAGCGCGAGGGCATCGAGGATGTCTGGTACTTGCGGATGCTGGAGCGGCTCATCGAAGGCGCGCCGGCCGACAAGCGAGACGAGGCAGCCGCAGCGCAGACCACCCTCGACGACCTTCGCGCCGGCATCACGCCCGACGGCCGCGAGAACCTCGCCATCCCGGAGGGCTACTCCGAGGCCACGTTCCATCAGTTCCGCCGACGCATCGTTGAGCACGTACTCAAGCTGCGCCAGGAGGAAGAATAATGAAAGTCGGACTCAGCGGTATCATCACGCCGTCAGAGTGGACGTTCGAGGAGACGCTCGAGAAGGCCAGGGACGCCGGCTACGAGGCCCTCGAAATCTGCTTCCGCGACGATCGCGATACGAAGTTCGATGACCTCACCGACGCCCGCATCGCCGAGATGGTCAAGCTGGCCGAGGACCACGAGATCGAGCTGGCATCCTCGGTCGGCTCCGGCGAGCCCCGCCCGGACATAATGACCAACGACGAGGCCGTCCGCAGGCAGAGCGTGGACACGGTTGAGCGCATCCTCGAGACGGTCAAGAAGCTCGGCGTGGACAACTGGCTGATGGTGCCGGGGCGCGTCAGCGAGACCTGCCACTACGATGACGCGTACTACAACGCCGTCGTAGCCCTCCGCGAGCTGGCTCCCTTCGCCGAGGACATCGGCGTCACCATCGCGGTCGAGCAGGTGTGGAACCGCTTCCTGCTCAGCCCGATGGAGTGGGCGCGCTTCCTCTGCGAGATCAACAGCCCGCGCGTCGGCCTGTTCTTCGACACCGGCAACATGGTCATTCAGAGCTACCCGGAGCAGTGGGTCAAGATCGTCGGCCAGGGCGTGAAGAAGGTCCACTTCAAGGACTTCAAGCGCGAGGGCTACGAGTGGAAGCCGCTGCTCGAGGGCGACGTGGACTTCCCGGCGGTGATGGCCGAGCTGCGCAAGATCGGCTACGATGACGCGCTGCTCTCCGAGGTCTCGCCCGGGTTAGCATCGCTCGAGGACACGGCCCAGGCGATCGCGACCATCATGGAGATGTGACCCGCCGCCCGCCGGTCTCAACCTGGGCCAGCCAGCGCCGCAGCAGCTCCGGGAAAGCCGCCAGCGAGGCAGTCGGACAGTGCTCGAGGCCCTCGAAGACGACCAGGTCGCACTCGCACCGTAGGCAGTCGTAGAGCTGGAGCACCTCGGCGAGGGGCGCCTCGCGGTCGGCGTCGCCGGCGATGAAGAGCGTCGGCGCCTCCACCAGCGGCACGAAGTTGATCGCGTCGAAATAGGTCAACGCCGACAAGATGCTGTCGCTGCTCTTGGGATCAGCGCTGACCTTCTGCACGATCTTGCGCACCGCCGGGCAAGACGAGACGGCCCCGTCGGCGAGCCGGTGGTAGGCCGGGCGCGGCTGGTGGGCGATGACGAAGGCCACGCGCTCGGGCATCAGGGCCGCGACGGCCAGGGCGACGACCGCGCCGAAGCCGTCACCGACCAGCCCCACGCGCGCGGCCTGCACGGACGGGTCAGTGCGCACCAGGTCCACGGCCTGGCAGCCGGTCACTATCGCGCGCCGCAGCGAGCAGGCCCGCCGATCCGGCAGGCCGCCCAGGTACCAGTCGGCCAACGGCGCATCGCCGTCGCGCCAGCGCAGGTAAAGATACGAGCGGTCGGCGGGCAGGGCGAAGTGCAGGGCTGCGCCCTCGTCCTCGTAGATGAAGATGATGGGCGTCGCGGTGGCGTGGTTTCCGCCGGGACAGTAGTAGCCCTCGGCGCTGACCGTCGTGGTCACATCGAAGCTCACCCAGCCGGGGGCCTCGCCACCGAGCGCGCTTGGTGCCAGCGCGACCGTCGCGCTCAGCGAGCGCTGCCAGAACTGGTCGAAGTCGTCGGCGCAGGTGCGCGGGACGCTCGCCGCGAACGCGGTCGCGGCAAGGCCCAGTGCAACAGCCGCACACATGGCGACGCGCAGCTTGATCTGCTGAGCCATCTCTGTATGTCACTCCGTTGTTGTCCGTCCAAGGATTCCATCGGCCAACACGCGGGCAGAGTTGAGCCGCGTCCACCGGCAGGTTTCGGAGGCGAGAGCGTGACCTTGAACGTGGCCCACCGCGGCAATCCCGCCGCTGCGCCCGAAAGCACCATCCCCGCCTTCGAGAGCGCGGTGGCGCTTGAGGTGGACATGATCGAGTTCGATGTGCATCGCCTCGCCGACGCCGAGCTGGCCGTGATGCACGATGC
>CBFDBV010000516.1:0-3357 GCA_965603135.1 uncultured bacterium | reverse complement strand
CGCACGTACTCAGCATACCAGATGAGCGCTCGCTCCAAACCCGGCTCGGAGCTATTGCGGCCTGATACGTAGTTCAACTCCGCCGCGAGCAACTGCCGGTCCAGCTTCTGGAACGGGCAGTTCCCGCTCATACCCGGGTGCAGGTACCACGAAGCCTGCCAGAGCATCTCATCGGGATCATCGCTGAACTGGAAGCGCTCCTCAAACGGCTGAAGCTCCTCCACCGCAGCCAGGTATGCCAGCAATTCCTCCCGCGTGACCTGGATGCCGTGAGTGCAGCCGTCAAGCGCCCTGACGACGTTGTGCTTCCAGAACCCGATGGTCCTGTTGTCGCCCGTGATCTTCCCGCAGCGAATGGCCTTGCAGATACTGCAGAACCTCGGGTACGCCCCGAAGTCCACACGAAGATCCTGGCAGTTGTCAACAGTCGCTTCAGCTTCTTCGGGCGTGGTCCAGCAGAAGTAGGTGAAGAGCGTCCACTTGTCATCCCCCGTGACCGCTACCGTCTAGTCGCCGGGAGCCCGATTGCCGAAGTCGTAGTACCCGTCGGCGTTGGTCGTCCGCGTCTCTGACTGTGGCTGCCCGTCTTCCTGCCAGGTGAGGGTTACCTCAACCTCGTCAAAGCCCATCTCGATCTCATCGTCCGACTGCTTATCGGGGTTGGCGTCGAAGAACACGCGGCCCCAGATGCACGCGCAGGAGGGTTAGCTTGGCGCTGGGACCGGACTGGGCATGCCCGGTCTTGTTGAGAGCCAGCGCGGAGCCACCTGCGACGAGGAAGACTGCGAGGACCACCAGTACGCCTACAACCCGCCAGCTTGCCTGCGTAGTGCTCAAGGGGCCACATCCCATTCCATCTTGTGCCGGCGGTGCGCATAGTCTAGTGCAACGCGCCTCTTTTCCGCTCACGAGCCGCTCAAGATTGGCTCATATTGCCCCTGTGGCACAAGCCGCCACTGGCAGGCTCTCTCCGGCCTGGCTGGACAGCTTGGGCCACCGCGGCGACTGCCCTCTCTCCTGCGGCTCATGGAGGAGTCGCGTCTCCAGGGACGAACCTGGACCGCGGTGACGCTATGAATGCCTCGGTCCAACGGGCTGCCAGCTTTGCTCTGGTTGCCGCCGGGTTCGGCGCGGGGGTCGCGCAAGTGCTGCTGCTGCGCGAGCTACTGGTGATCGCCTACGGCAATGAGCTATCCATGGGCGTACTGTTGGCCTGCTGGCTGCTAGGGGGGGCGGCAGGCGCCCTGGTCGCGCGGTCCCGCTCAAGCGGGAAGCGGGAAGGAGCTTACGCCGGCGCAGCGGTCCGCATGATCCGGCTGGCCGTCCTCGCCGCGCCCGCGCTGGTGGTATCCCTGGCATTCGCGCGAGCGGCGCCGCTGCTTCTCAGCCACGCGCCGGAGTTGTGCGCGCGTCTGCTGGGCGAGGCTTCGCGAGTGACCGGCTGGGTCTCGGCCCACGTTGCGCTGCGCCCGGGCGAGGTGCTCAGTGTCGGGCACATGGTCGTGGTGGGGCTGCTTGCCGCACTGGGCCCGGCCGCGGTGGATGGCGCGCAATTCGTAGTTGGCTGCGACCTCTACGCGCGCGCCCGCGGCGGCAACAAGGGCGTCGGCGTCGCCTACGCGCTCGATGCCATCGGCCACCTGCTCGGCGGGACGCTCCTGGGATGGGCTGCACTGATTGCCTTCGACCCCTTCACGATGGCGGTCCTCGCGGGAGCAGTGAACCTCGTCGCCGGAGCCGTGCTCGCCAGCGCAGCGCTCGGCCTGCGCAGACGCGCGCTCACCGTGGTCTTCGGCGGCATCCTCGCGGTGACGGCTCTCCTCGTAATCGTTACCGGGCAACTGCACGAGGCGTCGCTCCACTGGCGCTGGCATCATCGCGAGCTGCTGGCCAACATCGAGAGCATCTACGGCAACTTCGCCATCACCCGCCAGCAGCCGGCCGGTATCTACCTCTACCAGAACGGCATCTTCAGCGGCGCCTCACCGCCCCTGCGCGGAACCGTGGACGAGTTCATTCACTTCGCCCTCCTTCAGCACCCTCATCCCAGGCGCATACTACTCATCGGCGGCGGCATCCTGGGCGGGTTGTCGGAGATCCTCAAGCACGAGCCGGAGATGGTGTACTACTTCGAACTCGACCCGACCGTCTTCCGGATGGCCGAGCGCTGGATCGCGCCCGAGGACGTCCTCGCCCTCAACGATCCGCGCGTGACCGCCCGTCAGGGCGACGGGCGACGCTTCGTCAAGCAGGTCGGACATCGGACATCCGACATCGGACATCGGACCAACGGCAAACGACGGCGGAGGGCCGAAATTCGTGGTCCGAAGTCCGAGGTCCGAGGTCCGAGGTCCGAGTTCGACGCGGTGCTCGTCTCCCTGCCCGACCCCTCCACTGCTCAGTTGAACCGCTTTTACACGCAGGAGTGGTTCCGCGAGGCGCGCGCCACCCTCGGCCCGCAGGGGATTCTCGCCTGGCAGATGCCGGGCTCCGAGGCCTACTTCAGCCCCACGCTGCTCGCGCTCAACAAGTGCCTCGACGGGACCGCGCGCAGTGTGCTCCCGAATGTGGTCAGAATGCCGGGTGAGAGCACGGTATGTGTAGCGAGCGCGAAGCCCGGCCGCCTCACCGAGGACTGGATGGAACTGGAGCGACGCCTGAAGGAGCGAGGGATTGAGGCGCGGTACTTCGAGGCCCTGCTGCCCAACAAGCTGGATCCGAGCATGCTGGCGGCGGTCCACGCTACCCTCGACCAGGCCCCAGCGCAGCCCATCAACAGGGACCTGCGCCCGATAGGCTACTTTCTCGACCAGGCCCACTGGCTCACGCAGTTCCACCCGGGGTCAGCGCCGCTGCTCGGCCGCATGCAGGAGGTCCGCCTGGCGGACCTCGTCATCCCGGTGCTGGTTGCGACCGCCGTGCTGCTGTGCCTGTCGCCGCTGCGTGTGGTGCGCGCGGGTTTCGTGCCGCTGAGCGTGGGCGCGACCGGCTTCGTCTCGATGGCTCTGGAGGTGGCGCTGCTCTTCGCCTTTCAGGCCATCTACGGGTACGTCTACCACAAGGTGGGCGTGATTATCGGGGCCTTCATGGTCGGGCTTGCGGTCGGAGCCATCCTCACCAGCCGCTGGGTCGCGGACAAGCCGGTCAAGAGCGTCAACGCGGGCCTGGCGATGGTGCAGGCGCTCGGTGCCGGGCTGGCTCTCGGCGTTGGGCTGGCCTTGCCGGGATTGTGGGGGGGCTCGGCTGGCTGGTTCGCCTCGCCCGCAGGAGCTACGGCTCTCTTCCCGTTGCTCACGGCCCTGGTCGGCCTTGGTGTTGGGGTGCCAGCCGACGAGCACTTCGCCCTCGCGGATCGCG
>CBFDBV010000515.1:0-3379 GCA_965603135.1 uncultured bacterium | reverse complement strand
CGGACGTGGCAAGCCGGCACTGTGATGGCTCGTTCTCGTACTTCCTTTCGTACAACGATCCGCCGAACACGCCCGGCCGACTCAACACCTACCGGTTCGCGTTTCCCGAGTTCAGGATACTGGCCTACTCGGCGCACGGGGTGGCCCAGGGCAAGTACATAGATCAGCCCAAGTTCGTGCTGTTCAACGGCCTGGGCTTCTATGGCAGCGGGATCATCGTCGAGCCGCAGGGCGAACGGCTCTCCCGCGAGGTAATGAAGGTGCTTCAGGATCATCGCGAGGCCTTCAACTCGGCCGAAGCCGAGCCGCTGGTGCCGACGGAAGCGCGCGGCATCCTCGTCAACCGGTTCCCTGGTCGGCAGGAGACCGTCTTCACGGTCTTCAACACGCACTACCACACTGTCCGCTGCCCGGTGCTGCGGCTGGAGACGGGGGGCAGATGTGAGCCCATCTACGACGCCGACGAGCTGAGCGTCGAATCCCGCAGACGCTTCGACGTCGTGCACATGACGCTCGGTCCGCGCGCGGTCGCCTGCTTCTCATGGCAACGGCAATAAGGATAACAGCAAAGGAGCCACGTGACGACGAAGGTCAGCAAGGTGATGTTGAGAACGCTGGGTATCACGCGCGCCGATCACATCGGCTCGTCTGGTCGGTCAAGGCTGATGGAGCGGGCCCCGCTCACTGAGTACGAAGATGAAGTGGCCGCCCTGCCGCGCCGAGGCTTCACGCTCATCGAGCTGCTCGTGGTCATCGCCATCATCGCGATCCTGGCGGCGATTCTCTTCCCGGTCTTCGCCAGGGCGCGCGAGAAAGGCCGACAGACCTCCTGTGGGTCGAACCTGCACCAGCTCGGCGTGGCGATGGCGATGTACGTCCAGGACTACGACGGGCGCTATCCGTGGGATGACCTCACGGTCGGGGGCGGTCAGGAGGGAGTGGACCCGACGTGGACCTGGCGGCTGATGCTCCAGCCCTACGCACACAACGTGCAGGTGTTCGTGTGCCCGAGCGCCGCCGACCTGAGCAGCTTCGACGGCTCCTGGCCGGACTACGCGCAAACCGCGGGCTACGCCATCAACCACGTGCACTGGGACAACGACCTGGGCACCGACGCCGAGCCGCCGCCAGGCCACAACACTAGCGAGGTACTCTATCCCGCCCAGACGATTGTGCTCACCGAGTTCACCGGTGACTACGTCATCAGCCACTACGGCACTCAGGAGCACGGCTTTCTGCGCGGCGACGCGGCGGCCACGCGGCACAACGGGGGCGCTAACTACCTCTTCTGCGACGGGCACGTCAAGTGGTTCGTCCCCACGCAGGTGAAGTGCAGCGATGACATCTGTATGTGGTCCATCGCGGGGTGAAGCAAGCTCAACCAGGCATGAGTTGCCGTTCGTGGCACCAGCGCCCACGCCAGGGCCCCCAAAAACGCGGTCTACCCTACCGCCGACCCCAGCGCCAACTAAAGACCCCCCCCGGCGCCTGTGCCACGATAACGTCGGTCTACCGTCCGGCGTACCACTGCTCGAAGTACTGCCGCCCGCGTGCGACGGAGCGCTCCATCCACTCCCGGTGCTCGGCGAACCAACGCACCGTGTCGCGTATCCCCTGCTCCCACGGCACCTCCGGCTCCCAACCGAGCGCCCTCATCTTCGAGGCGTCCATCGAGTACCGTACATCGTGCCCGGGCCGGTCCTCAACGTGCTTGATGAGGCTGTCCGGCTTGCCCAACTCATCGAGGATCAGTCGGATCGTCTCCAGGTTCGGGCGCTCGTTGCCGCCGTGGATGTTGTACGCCTCGCCCGGCTCGCCGCGTTCCAGCAGCACCATCAGGCCCCGGCAGTCGTCGCCGACCTGGAGCCAGTCGCGTACCTGCATCCCGTCGCCGTAGACGGGCAGGTGCTCGTCATTGAGCGCCCGGTAGACGAAGAACGGGATCAGCTTCTCCGGGTACTGAAAGGGGCCATAGTTGTTCGAGGGCCGCGCGATGACCACCGGCAGCTCGTAGGTGATGAAGTACGAGTACGCCAGACGGTCTGCCCCCGCCTTGCTGGCCGAGTACGGATTGCGGGGATTGAGCGGGTCCTGCTCGGCGAACGGCTCGCCCAGGCAGGCCCCGTAGACTTCATCGGTGGACACGTGCAGGAAGCGCTCGATGCCAGCTTCCCGCGCAGCCTCCAGCATCGTGAAGGTGCCCACGAAGTTCGTGTCCACGGCGGCCTCGGCGGAGATGATGGAGCGGTCCACGTGGCTCTCGGCGGCCATGTGCACGACGGCGTCCACGCCCTCGAGGGCCGAGCCGACGGCCTCGAGGTCGCAGACATCGCCCTGGACGAACTCGAAGCGGGGGTGCTCGCTCACCTCGGCGAGGTTCTCAAGGCTGCCGGCGTAGGTGAGCTTGTCGAGCACCCGAACGCGCATGTCCTCACGCTCGGCCAGGACGTGCCGGACGAAGTTGCAGCCAATGAAACCGGCGCCGCCGGTCAGCAGCAATCGCATCTTCCGATCAGCCTTCCCTCTCTCAACTCAGGTGAAGCGGCGGAAGCTCTCCTCCACCTCGGCGGTGCGCAGCAGGTCCTTGACCGTCCCCCCATCCACGGCCTCGGCAATGACCGCCAGGCTCTCGTCGAGCGCGGCCAGCGTCTCCTCCACCTCTTCATCACCGTGCGAGTAGGTGATGAACAGCAGGCCGCCTCGGCGGATCAGGACGCCGCGCGTCGCCATCTCCTGGAGTAATAGCGTCCAGACATCGCCCTGGAGTTCCGCGTCCTCGTATTCGATGCGCTGGCTGCTCATCGGCGCCAGGCCGTGGCACTTGAGCGGGACGCCGTGCTTCTCGCCTAGCTCGTCGAAGCCCGCCATCAGCCGCCGGCCCTGCCGCCAGATCTGCTCTTGCACGGGCTTGACCTGGTACTCGTTGAGCGCCGCCACCACCGCCGCCAGCGATAACGCCTCCCCGCCGTAAGTCACGCTGATCGTCAGGTCCTTAGCAAGCTGCATCAGGTCGGCCCGGCCGCAGATCACGCCCAGCGGCATGCCGTTCGCCACGCCCTTGGCGAAGCACGCCAGGTCCGGCGTCACGCCGAAGTACTCCTGAGCCCCGCCGGGCGCGAGCCGAAAGCCCGTGACAATCTCATCGAAAGCCAGCAGCACGCCGTACTCGTCGCATAGCTCCCGCACGCCCCCAAGATAGCCCTCGGGCGGCTCCGTCCCGGATGCCGCGTCCAGAAAGACCAGCGCCACCTGGCCCCTGTGCTGCTCCAGCTTGCCCCGCAGCGCCTCCAGGTCGTCGCGCGGGAAGCTCTCGATCACCGAGGTCAGACACTCCGGCACACCTCGGCGCCTCTGCCCGTCCAGCGCCGCCGTCCAGGTG
>CBFDBV010000514.1:0-3380 GCA_965603135.1 uncultured bacterium | reverse complement strand
GGCGGCCGCCCCGCGCCCCCGGCCGGGGGGGGGCGGGGCGCCCCCCCCCCGCCCCTCCACCACGGCTCACGACTGCTCGTCCGGTTCTTCGTCGCTTTCCTGGTCACGGCGGGGGAGGACCCGGTCGAGAGCATCCTTCGCCTTGCCCAGGACCGTAGCCGCAGCGCTCGGCACGGTGATCAGGCGCTCGCCCTGGGCGTCCACCACCAGGAAGACCGGCATGAGCGTCACCCCGCCACCGCCGCCTCCACCCCCGCCCTGCTCAGTTCCCTCGTCCTCCTCGCCTGACTTGGTGATGCCCGAGCCGCCGCCCGCGCCGAAGGCCACCCGGACCACCACCGCCGGAATGATCACCTTTCCGGCCGCCTCAATCGGCTCGCCGATCACCTTCACCGACTCCGAGACCTTCACCAGCCCGTCCACAATGCCCGCCACCGTCTGCCCGACGTCAAAGCCTGCCACGATCACTCAGCCTCCTTGGGCTCGATAGATGCCTGGTTGCCCTCTTCCGGCTCGTCTTCCTTCTCGCGCGCTCGCCGCTTGAGCATCCAGGGCAGCCCCTGCACGGCCACATACAATGCCCCCAGTGCCGCCCGGCACAGGCCGATGTGGTAGTGCACCTGCACCCTCCGCTCGCTGTCGGCGGTGCACGTCAGGTCTATCGGCCCCACGCCGCGATGGCCGACGATACCCGCGATCACACCGTCGGCAAGGTCGTTGCCGGTCGGGGCCTGGACCTTAACCCGCAGGTCGCGTGCGTCGCACAACAGCTCGGTCACCAACTGGAGCCCCGAGGGCAGGAGCCTCGCGATCTCCTCCCAGTCGCCGCCTGCCTTGCGCAGAGCCTCGGCCCGGCGCTCGCGCCGAAGCTGGCGGCGAAGCTCGCGCTCGATCTCGTCCACCTCGTCCGGCTTCTCCTCGGGTTCCCTGGCCTTCAGCTTCTTGTGCCAGGGGATACCGACGATACGAATCGTGATCTCGCGCTCGGGCTTCCCGCTAAAGGCCAGCGCTCCCCACCAGCCGAGGCGCGCCTGGGTACGATGGTCATCTGAGTCGTAGTCGACCACGAGACCCCCGACCCACGGCGCCGTCAGGAGGAGTAACATCCCACCAGACAGCAGCAGCCCCGCCTCCCAGCCTCCCAGCCACCAGTAGCCGGCAAAAAACGCGAAGCCCAGGAGTGCCTCGATAACCACTACCATCAGCGCGACAACACCAAGCACCCGCATACACATCACCCTCCCTGGTTCGCGTCTCAGCGGACCACCGGTAACAATTCGCGGCGCGGATGCGAATACCTACCTGGCCATGCGGGTTGCCCACCGCCATGTCAGGCTTGGAGGCCCGACCTGTGGGGACGAGTAAGCGAAGGAGAATCTCTCGGGCTGCCGGAAGGAAGAAAACGTGCAGGGAGGGAATGGAACTCAGAGGAACTCTACGGCAAGTGCTCCGAGCACATGATCGGCCTGCGGCATAACTCTGAAGCAAGGCCATGGGCCCACGCCGCATCGTGGTGCGCCGTCGCAGCAAAGGAGCGATCGCACCTGATGGAAGCAGAGGTTCTTACACTTCACGAGGCGGCTGACTACCTGCGCGTGCATCCACGGACGTTGCGACTGAAGGCCGTCGAAGGCATTGTGCCCGGCGCCAAGGTCGGGAGAGTCTGGCGCTTTCACAAGCAGCAGCTCGAGCAGTGGCTTCTCGACGGCGGCGCTCTGAATTCCACCAACCCCGCGCGGTCATAGAGAACGCGGCAGGGGAGAGGTGCCGCGAGTCCCGATCCCAATCTATGTACATCTGATCCTGGAGGACGCCTGAAATAGATACGCCGGGGCCCGACAAGCACGAAGAACAAGTGGACACGGAACCCCTCGTCCAGTACGAGGACCTGGAGCAAGCCACCGGCTTCACCCAGGTGAGCAACGCAGTGCTGCGCTGCTTCCCTGAGCTGTCCGATGGCGAGAAGCAGACCTATACCGTGCTTAAGAGCTTCGCGTACGTGGGCCCGGAGACTTTCGTGGGCGAGCAGACTCTGGCCAGAGCCCGAGGCATTACGGTTTCGACAATCTCGCGCCACCTACAGCGGCTCATAGATGTTGAGCTGGTCAAGGTGCGGCGGCGAGGCCAGGGGAAGACGAATGTGTGGATAATCGCCCGGATTCCGCGGGCAACGCTGGTCACTTATCTGCGCGAGTGGCGGCCCAATATCCAGCTTTTTCAGAATCCGCAAGCCAAGACTTCGCAGGATTCGCAAATCAAGGATGCGCAGGATTCTCAAGGAGAAGAACAAGAAGCAGAAGAACCTAAGAGTAAGAAGACGAAGCAAAGGCGCCAGCCCCGCAAAGGCGGGTCCGGCTCGCCTTCGTCAGGCGCAGATGCGCCTTCAACGACAAAGGGACAGCGCTCCAGGTCTGAGCCTAGTGGGGGCGATGGCGGGGCTATTGTGGAAAACCTCGCGGCGACAGCCGCCGAGGCCTTTGGAGCCGCGTCCCAGGAGCGCAGTATCGCCTCCTTTCTATCAGGCTATGACCACCAAGTGGTGGCGGAGGCCCTGGAGAGCGTCCTTCACCGGCTGGAGCGGGGCGATGCTATCGAGAAGCCCATCGCGTACTTCTACACAGTGGTCAAGGTGATGCAGGCTGACCGCGATGGCGCCCGGCAAGAGCGCGCCCAGGACGAAGCGGAGAAGCGCGCCATCGCGATAAGCTGGGCGCGCAGCCTGCTGCGCGAGTGGCCGCTGGAGCAGGCGCGCGCGATCCTGGTAGATACCTACGCCGACGCGGAGTTCGCAGATGAGATCCTCCGCGAGGCGACCGAGTAACCCTCTGACGCCCAGCAGCCCCGGCAGAGGCACCTCCGAATCGCTGGGCCACGCTGCGCCGTGACGTGAGGAGAGTGACCATGGAACTCTCGGAAGGGACAGCAAAGGTCATCAGGCCATTCATCTACGGCGATCTGGTTGGCAACATAGCCTTCATCGTGGCGGTGGTGCTGCTGGCGCTGCTGCTGATGGGGCTGTACAAGCTGGCGGCGCGGGTGCTGGGCATCGGGAGGGCGCCTCGGCCGCTGGAGGAGAGCGACCACGAGGCCGCTGAGGCGGAGGGATCGCAGAGCGGGGCGCAAGCCTCACAGGACAGCGGCGAAGACGCATCTGAGGAGGCGGGCAAGCCAGAGGGCGACGATCAGTAAGGCCTCCCGGCTCGGAACTGTTCCGGGAACCTGTTGGGGCCGCGCGACCGTCAGAGAGGGTGAATCAGCCGCGAGCACCGCGGTGCGAGCGAGGAGCAAGGCAGGGAGGTGGCTTTGATGACTGGAGCGCGACTGGGCCTCATCATTGTGATCTTCGCGGGCGCGACCGTCGCCTGGATGATCCTGGGCGG
>CBFDBV010000513.1:0-3386 GCA_965603135.1 uncultured bacterium | reverse complement strand
GCCATCGGGCGAGGTCACCTGCGCGCTCACCATGCCGGGGTTGACGGCCCTCATACTCACCGCCAGCTTCGTCAAGTCCTTCGGCACGAAGAAGAAGTACTGCGCCCCGCCCGGCTTGATGATGCGGCTGGCGAGCGGGAAGGCCACGGGCATCTCCGGCTTCACCTCGATGGGCGTCGAGACCGCGCCGTAGCTGCCCTGGGCCGCGCAGGTCAACCGGTAGACGCCGGCCTCGCCGTCGGCAGGCACCGTAACGACAAGGTCCTTGTTGCCCTTCGGGTAGGTGTCAACCAGCTTGGCGGCCTCCTTCCCGGAGGGCGACAGCACGACGATCGTGTACGTCCGCTCCTCGTACGAGTGGTTCGTGTGCAGTGTCACCGTGAACTCCCGGTCCCGGTCCTCCAGGAGCCAGGCCTCGACGGTCTCGATCTTGGAGGGCTTGCCGTCAATGACCGGGCGCGTGCGCTCGAAGAGGAGCTGGAAGCCGGGGCCGGAGCGGAAGAGCGGGTCCGGCTCGACGGGCTTGCCGTGCTGGGCGAGGGCCTTCAGGAAGAAGGGCAGGCGCTGGATGACGTAGCCGCCGTGCGAGGTCTGCCCGAGCTGCATCAGGCCCTGGAGCAGCTCATCATCGCCCCGGTAGACCGCCTGCACCGCGCGGTTGGCCTCCCAGACGCCCCGGGCCAGGTACTTCTCATCGCCCGTGAACAAGTAAGCGTAAGCCAGGATGTTCGTGTAATCGCCGGTCCCCCACATCGAGCACAGGTCGCCGAAGCCCTCCAGGTAGGCGTCGGCCCACATTACCGTCGCCTTCTCGGCGGCGGGGTTGCGCGTCAGCTCCCAGTAGCGCTCCAGCCACGGCGCGTAGTTCTCCCACTCGGGGAAGGCGCCGGCGGGGATCTTCTTCCCCTCGTACTGCGGCCAGTAGTGGGTCACGTGCGTCGAGTACTCCTGGGTGCCGTCAACGTTCTGCACCTTGGTGGTCAGGTGCTCGAAGCAGGCTTCGATGATCTCGCGGTATCTCTCGTCCAGCGTCTCCTTGTAAAGCTCGATGAGCGCGGACAGAGTCCCGGTCCCGGAGCGGCTGCCGCGCGGCTTGCTCCAGCGCTCCTTGACGGCCTCACCCCAGTCGAGCGCCACCTCCAGGCCCCAGCGGTCCCCGGTCATATGCCAGTACCAGAGCGCGAAGTCGGTCATCGCGTTGTAGTCCATCAGACGATTCCCGGAGTGCCAGTGCACGATACCCTTGTAGTCGTTGAGCGCGCCCTTGATCTTGCCGTGCGGGTAGTCGAGCGGCTCGAACTCCTCGTTGGTCCAGTGGCAGAAGTCCTCGTCGAGCACATGCCGCGCGTTGCGCACGCCGTACTTCAGGTACTTCGGGTCGCCGGAGCGGAAGTACAGCAGCCACGGCAGCCGGCAGCAGCCGTGGTGGGTGTTGCGCCACGAGCGGTAGACGTCATTCCAGCGCCGCCGGCCTGTGTCCCAGCTCGTGTGCGAATCGCCGAAGTTCCACATGCCGTAGTCACGCGTGAACTCCTGCATCCGCCGCTCGGCGTCGAAGGTGCCGGCCATCATCGCCTCGTACTCGGGGAAGAGGTCGGGGCTGCAGGGTTGCATCGCGCCGAAGACGCCGGACTCGCACATCCACTCAGGCGTCGCCATGCACACCGGCGGGTCCTGGAAGGCCGCGTTCAGTTGACAGGCTGCCGTAGCCTCCACGTCGGACACGCAGAAGGAGATGAGCAGTTCGTGGGTCTTCGCGATGCCGATTGCGTTCGCGTTCTGCGATGACCTGAGATAGCGGTAATCGTTGTGACTGTGCTCGCCCTCGTAGCTGTAGTAGCTTTCCGGCACCTGGAAGTCGAGCACCTCGCCCTCGTGGCAGAACCACAGGTACTGCAGCATGGCGTCCTCTACCTTACGGTCGGGATTGGGGACGCCGTGCCCCGGCCACGTGTGGAAGGTCAGGCCCTGCGGAGTGTAGCTGAGTTCCTTGGGGAAAAGCTGCCGGAAGTCGCGTACCGCCAGCGCAATGGTAGAGCCCTGACCGTAGGAGTTGATGAGTCCGAGCGGCTGAGGCCCGCCCTCGCGCGCCTCGTCGGGCAGGGGGCGGAACTTGTCGAAGTCGTACTGAACGAGATGCGCCGTGTAGTTCACCGGCCTGCTGTAGAGCAGTAGTGTTCCGTCGTCGAGGGGGAAGCCGCAGCCGTCACTCTCCATGGGAATGCGGAATCCAATGTCGTGAAAGCGCAGCTCCCGCGAGTCCTCAGTCATCAGCCAGGTGTAGAAGACCCGCACGTAGGGCTTGCCCGCGTAGGCGTGGACGCGGACGATGAAGCGGCACTTCTTTTCGCCCGCGTCATTGCAGTACCACCCCCGCGCGGTGATGACGGTGCGCATCGGCCCCTGGCTCTCGATGGTGACTTCAGGCTCGGGGTCCAGGCAGGCGCGGAACTCGTTGCCCTCATCATCCACGAAGTAAGGCCCGCCCTCATGCCCGGGCTTGATGATGACCGAGCCGTCGAGTGTGACCACGTCGAAGCCGTTGAAGGGCGTCTTGTTGACCGCGAACTCGAGCGGGCCGGTGTTGACGGTGATCGCGCCCGGTGCGTCCTGGACCTGGAGCGGGGCGGGCGGCTCGGTGCGGGTGACACCCTCGGCGAACTCAAGCGCGAGCGTGCGCCCCGCCTCCGGCACGTCCGCCTGGAAGTCCAGCATCAGCCAGCGCACCGAGCCATCCTCGTGGACCCCGGTGCACGCCACCTGCACGGCCATCTCCTTGCCCGCCTCATCGAGCAGCCGGACCTGGTCGGCCGATTGGAGCACGCCCGGCGGGAAGGGCACGCCGGTGGTGATGGGCCACTGTTCAACGGTGATGCCGCCGGGGTTGTTGATCACCAGCGCAAGGACCGCGATCTGCAACATGTCAATCACTTGCCCCTCTACTTGGCCGGGAATACGATGTGCCCGAAGTTCTCGATCTTCGCGAAGCCGCCGTAGGTGCATGACCATGCGGAGTACTCGCGCTGGGCCAGGCCCTTTGCCTGGCGACTGCGGCAGAGGTTGAAGCCCCAGAGTTCGCCCGCCTCGGGCGCGCGCCCCAGCGAGGCCCAGGGGATGGCGATCTCCAGCGTCCAGGCGTTGGTCTCGCGCCCGGAGGCGACCTCCCACTGCATTCCGCCCGGCCTCGAGTACTTCGCCCCGACGCAGTTGGCGGCCAGTTGGATGCCGCCCTTGTGCTTGTGGCCGACATCTATCCAGATCTCGATGCTGTCGTCCTCCCAGACCGAGGCCCCATCGCCCTTGAAGTTGGCCACAAGCTCGCCGAGCAGCTCCTCGTGGCAGCGCACGGCGAGGTAGAGGTTGGTGTCGTCCCGCGCGATGAAGCC
>CBFDBV010000512.1:0-3395 GCA_965603135.1 uncultured bacterium | reverse complement strand
GGATGGAGCTTGTCGAAGGCGAAGCGGGCAAGTTGACGGTTGTCCATTACGTCCGAGATGGGCTCGATGAGGGTGGCGCAGCCCTCGTAGCCGACCGCGTGCAGAGCCTCGAAGACCTCCTCGAAGTCCACGCCCTCGGGGTCGCCTATCTTGCAGCGGCGGAAGCCTCGGTCGCGGTAGACAATGATGCCCTCGCCCTCGACCTGGGGGACGGGCTTGATGTTCTGAAGCGAGACGCTGAAGAGCTTGTCGCCAAGCTGCTGAAGCGCGGGCAGCCCGTAGTCTCGCCCCGCCAGCACGAAGTTGCCAGGCTCGTAGGCCACGCCGACGTTATCGCGCCCCACCTGCTCGCAGGTATCCAGCGCCCCTTCGACGGTCTCCAGCGGCGAGCCCGTGTGAGTCTGCGCGACGAGATTCAGCCCGTGCTTGGCGGCTAGGTCGCAAGCGCGCTGCACCCAGGCGACCTCGGTCACGCCTACGCGGATGTTGCCGCAGCCCAACCCGACCGCGATCTCGCAGACCCGTTCTACGGCCGGCATCGCCTCCTCGGTCTGCGGCGCGCTGGAAGTGATGAACGCGCAGACTACCTCCGCCTCATCGAGCGTGGCCCGGATCTCGGCGACCTCCTGATCGGTGGTCTCGGGCGTGACCTGGCCCTTCGGACGCAGCTCGACGCACTCGTAGCCGATGTCCGCCGCGAAGCGGATGAAGTCACCGGTGGGCATTTGATAGCCGTCCGCCGTTTCGATGATTCTGCCGGACAATCCGAGCTTGATCACGGGTTACCCTCCCGGAACGCGACGTCTACGGGGCCTGCGCAGGAGTGCTTCGCTTCCCTGGGGCGGGATTCCTTCTTCGCACACAGGGAGGCTGACGGGCGGTGCTTGGCGAATAGGGCCAGAGCGACGCAAGGCAGCACCCCATCTGGAAGCACGGAGAGATGACAATGACCAGGAGGCACCTTGAGGCGGAAGTCGTGGTGGTGGGTGGCGGACTTGCCGGAGTTTGTGCGACGGTCGCGGCCGCTCGCGCCGGCGCGCAGACCCTTCTGATTCAGGATCGGCCCATGCTGGGTGGGAACACCTCCAGCGAGATCCGGGTGCACGCTTGCGGCGCCGACCACTCCGGCGGACGGCCCCACGCCCGCGAAGGCGGCATCATGGAGGAGCTTCGCCTGGAGGACGCCGTGCGCAACCCCCAGCGCAGCAACTCAATGTGGGACCTGGTGTTGGAGGAACGTGTGAGAGGCGAAGCATTCGCGCAGCTCCTGGTCAACACGGGGATGATGGGCGCAGCGGTCAACGACAAGGGTTGCCTCGGTGCCATCACCTGCGCTCGCCCGTGGACCGAGGAGGAGCTGATCGTCGAGGGCGATATGTTCGTGGACTGCTCCGGCGATGGCACGCTGGGCTTCGAGGCCGGCGCGGACTTCAGCATGGGCCGCGAGGGGCCCGGGGAGTTCAACGAGCCGGACGCGGAGGGCCCCGACAACAAGACCATGGGCTGCTCGCTGATGTGGATCGCTGAAGACGTCGGCCATCCGGTGCCCTTCAAGCCGCCGAGCTGGGCGAGGGAGTTCAAGAGTGAGGAGGACCTCCCGCACCGGGGCCACGGCAGCCTGGAGCACGGTCACTGGTGGGTGGAGTGGGGCGGCGAGCTGGATATGATCAAGGACCAGGACCGCATCCGGCAGGAGCTTCTCGCCTGCCTGATGGGTGTCTGGGACCACCTCAAGAACCACGGCGAGCATGAGGCGGAGAACTGGGTGCTGCGCTGGTTCGGCGTGCTGCCGGCCAAGCGAGAGTCGCGGCGGCTGCTCGGGCCGCACATCCTGAACGAGCGCGACCTGCTGGAGATGCGCCTGTTCGAGGACCGGGTCGCGCACGGAGGCTGGACCATTGACACGCATCCACCGGCGGGCATCTACGATCCCGGGCCGCCCTCGTCGAACTGGTACACGGATGATGTCTATTCGATCCCGCTGCGGTCGTTGTACTCGCGCAACGTGCACAACCTGATGGTGGCGGGGCGATGCGCGAGCTGTACGCACATGGCGATGGCCTCGACGCGCGTGGCGGCCACCGGGGCGGCGATGGGGCAGGCGGCGGGGACGGCCGCGGCGATGTGCGTCGAGCGCGGGTGCCTGCCGGGAGAGCTGAGCGGCCAGGACATCGCCGAGCTGCAACAGCAGTTGCTGCGCGACGATCACTTCGTCGTTGATCTGCCGGCCGACGACCCCGACGACCTGGCGCGCAACGCGACCGTGAGCGCCACCAGCGAGGAGCTCGGGCGCGAGGCCGCGCAGGTCCTCAGCGGGGTGACGCGCCATCGCCACGGCAATGAGCATCAGTGGGCGTCTGCGCCCGGCGAGAAGCTGCCGCAGAGCCTGGAGCTTCGCTGGGCGGCGCCGCAGAGCATCTCGCGGGTGCAGATCATCTTCGACACGGGCTTCGTTCGGCCGCTGACGCTCACGCACAGCGACGGCTTCAACGCGCGCATCATACGTGGGCCCCAGCCGGAGACGGTCCGCGACTATACGATGGAGGTGGAGAGCAAGGGTAGCTGGGCGCCTGTGGCCGAGGTGACCGACAACCACCAGCGGCGGCGCGTGCATGAGTTCGAAGCGCGGCAGGCCAAGGCTGTGCGCGTCACCTGTCAGGCCACGAACGGGACCGAGCAGGCGCGCATCTTTGAGGTGCGCGCGTATGAGTAGCCGATGATCTGTCCACGCCGCCCAGGCGGGATTGCGCTCCGCGCATCCAGAGCAGTAGGGCATCACAGGGAACCGTCCGTCCTCCCCGAGGCGTTGCTGCCAACGGACGATTACAGGTTTGAGGACACGCAGAGATGTCGAAGATAGTCGGCGTGCTATCGGTGCAGGGCGATTTCCGCGAGCATCTTGAGACGCTCGGTGAGCTTGACTGCCAGCCGCGTGCGGTGAAGACTGCCGAGGCCATCGCCGCGTGCGACGCGCTGGTCATACCCGGCGGCGAGAGCACCACCATCGCCAAGCTGTGTCAGCGCTTCGAGCTGGACGTTCCCATCCGGGCGCTGCACGAGCGCGGCGCACCCATCTGGGGGACCTGCGCGGGGATGATCCTGCTCGCCAGGGAGATCGTGGGCAGCGATCAGTGGCGGCTGGGCCTGATGGACATCACGGTGGCGCGCAACGCCTTCGGGCGGCAGGTGGACAGCTTCGAGACGGACCTGGCGGTGGACGGGATCGAGGG
This sequence comes from uncultured bacterium, assembly GCA_965603135.1. Lineage (GTDB taxonomy): Bacteria > Armatimonadota > Zipacnadia > Zipacnadales > UBA5352 > CBFDBV01. Next base: position 165 of record CBFDBV010000512.1, on the reverse strand, counting down.
CGGGCCGGTGAGGGCGGTGTTCATCCGCGCGCCCTACGTGCGCGATGCGGACGAGGGCGCGGGCGTGGCGGTGCTGGCGCGCTTCCAGGGCAAGATAGTGATGTGCCGGCAGGGGAATCTGCTGGCGACCGCCTTTCATCCCGAGCTGACCGATGATCGCCGCGT
>CBFDBV010000511.1:0-3423 GCA_965603135.1 uncultured bacterium | reverse complement strand
CTCAGGTCACAGGTTCGACTACCACCGCCTCGCTTCGGTCCTCGCCCACCTCGACGGACACGCTCAGCGTCCCGCCATCCTGCCGCGCTTGCATCTCCTCGCCGCTGACGAGATCCCTCACTCGCAGCTTCGCGTCCGGCGAGATGCCCAGCGCCTGGAGGTCTACGAGCAGCCTCCCCACGCGCGCCTGCCCCTCGCTGCGGAGCGTGAAGTACACGCGGCCCTCCGCATCCGGGCCGTAGCGCTCCACCCAGATGTCCTGCGGCTCGCAGACGGCGTGGGTGATCGGCTCCCAGCCCGCCAGGGCCACCTGGCGGATCGCCGGCAGATGCTTCCTGAAGGTCGGCCGGTCACGCTCGTAAAGCTCCGGGTGCTGCCAGTAGTTCATCCCGCCCTCAGGCCCGGCGTTGGAGATGCCCGGGAAGATCGCCCAGAACAGGCACCGGTTGATGTACGCCTCCATCTGCTCGGCGGTGATGACCGGCTTGTGCTCCCAGTGCCACTCCATCAGCAGGCTGATGGGCCTCTGATAGCCCAGCGTCCGCCGCAGGTCCGTATCGGCTGCGCGCTGGCGGCTCGGGGACACCTCGCTGCCGATCTCATCGAAGAACCACGCATAGAAGGTGTGCCCCTGCGGCGGGATGTTGGCCATCATCAGCTTCCCCTCCCCACGCATCTTGTCGTACCACGCCCGGAAGTACTCGGCGCTGGACATCCAGATCGGCAGCACCGGCCGCATCGTCCGCGTGCTGTAAGCGAGCGGCCGGTCGGCATACGCGAAGTGATCGCGCCGGTAGTTCTCAGTCCCCACCATTATGACCTGGTCAATGTACATCCCGTCCAGCTCTTCCCCCTTCTCCGCCCACTTCGCGACCTTCTTGTCGTACCACTCGTTGCGCTTGTCCCAGACGTTCAGGCTCGGCAGCTCCGGGTCGGCGTTAACCATCGTGCAGCGCATCCAGCGCTTGGCGTTGCCCGCCACGCCGCCCCACACCTGGTTGTGCCAGGAGGTCCACTGGATCTTGTCGTGCTCATCGTGGGCGGCGCAGTTCTCGACGATCTCCTTGCCCCATCCCTGCATCGCCGCAACGCAGTCCTCGTAGCTGGGCACCGGGGGCTCCGGCTCCTCGAAGTCGCCGATGATGATCCACTGCTCCTGGGCGTTGGTGGTGGCGAAGGAGTAGGCGCCATGCTGGCGGTTCCAGGCGATGTCGTGCGGGCCCTCGTCGAAGACAAGCATGAAGTCGTCGGGGTCGGCGATCTTGGTGGGGTCCATCGTGCCGAAGAACCAGCAGCCCTGCCGTTCGGTGCGCACGTCGAAGAACTCGGGCAACAGCTCGTAGTACCTCCCGGCCGCGGCCCGAAAGCCCCAGCGCCCGTCGTGCCGATAGAGGTAGAACCGGAACGGGGCCCTGCCAGGGGACTTCCTGGCCGCCTGCGTCAGCCCGAAGCAGAACTTCACCTGCAAGAAGGCAACCTGCGCCTCGTGCTGATATGAGGTGGTCACCGCCGCCGGCTCGTCCATCCTGATCGCCAGTGACAGCCCCTCGCTCTCCTCCGCCAGCGAGCAGAACGGGAACCTGGGCAGGTCCTGCCCGGCGGCGCGCACCGTCTCCGAGTACGTTCCCAGCACCGAGGCCTCGCTCTCTGTGCGCAGGCCATTTCCCCAGCGCTTGCCATCCGGCGCAATCGGGAGCCGGAAGATGACGTCCACGCAGCGGTCCTCGCCGGTCAGGTCGCGCACCTCGCCCGTAACCTCAATGCAGGTGGGATGGGCGATGAACTGCGCCTCCGCCTCCAGACCGAGCCCCGCGAGCCTTCCCTCCTGCCTCACTGCGTGCTCCGTCCGCGTGAGCTTGCCGCGCACCGGCAGCGGCAGGCTGTCCTGCGCGGCATCCCGCAGACACAGCCCGCTGTGCGGCCAGGCGACCGGATGCGTCCACGCTCGCTCATCCAGCTTGACCTGGCTGACCGCGCCGCTGACGCCGTCAAAGCTCAGCGACAGGCCGTCCTCGGTGGCGATCTCCAGCTCCTGCGCGGCTTGCGCGGCAGCGACCCCGATGCTGCCGTCAGCCCCCAGCCGCTCGGCTACATGGAGACGGTAGCGCTCGACCTCGCGCAGCGACAGGTGGTCGAACCACGCCTTCCCCGAGTGCCGCCGGAACAGGCCGAAAACCTTGATCCACGCCACCGGCTTCGCGGGCTGAATCACCACCTCGCGCCGCTGCCAGTCGTGGCTGCCGCAGTCGAAGGCCGCCGACTGCCCGTAGAGGAAGGTCCCGTCCGTGTATTGCAGGTCCGCCCAGAGGGAGTAGTGAGCGTCCGGATCGCCGGACACGTTCTCGGCCCGGCTCCAGCCGGTGACGACCAGCGTCAGGGGCTGCGCCTGGTCGAGCTGCACCTGCTGGAAGACGCCGCTCACGCCGTCCTCGGCCACGTTCGTGCACAGGGCCGACTGCTTGCCGGCGTGGGCCTCGGCTGCGGGCTCGAACCTGCCGCCCATCCCCTCCCACGGGCTCTCGGCCTCGCCGAGGTGCTCGAAGCCGCCATCGGTCAGAGCCTCGTTGCCCGGCGGCACGGGCTTCAGCGCTGGTCCGGCCTCCCACGGGCCTTGTTGAACCGTGCCGAAGTACAAGTGAAGACTGCGGCCCTCCGCAGGCGCGGGCAGCCTCGCCGTGACCCGTCCCACCGCCGCTGAGGCCGCATCGTGTCCGGCCAGCGGCTCCCAGCGCAGCCGAGCCAACTCCGCCTGCCCATCGGCTCGCGTCACCACCAGCCGCAGGGCCGCGGGGTCGAAGGTCCCGGCTCCGCCCAGCAGCGCGGTGAAGTTCGCCTCTATCTCGATGTTCGGCCCTCTCGCGTGCGCCGGACCCTCGGCCCGGAACTGCCACCTGTCGTTCCACCACGGCGCGGGCGCGGCCCAGGCGGCTGCGCAGAGTCCCATCATCAGTCCCGTCATCGGCAGCCTTCTCACCACGATGTTCCCTCCTGACATACCGGCCAGCCTTGCGCGGCATCAGGATTCGTCGCCCGCGCCCGGCCTTCCTGCCGCTGTCATCGCCGCGCACGGCGCGGAGGATTCGCGGCCCGCCTGCGGAAGCTAGCCCAGCCGAGGGCACTTGTCCGCCGTAGCCTTGGCGAAGGTGGAAGCCCTCGGCTGGAAGAGGTCGTCGCAACCCGCTTTTCCAGCGGAGCGCTTGCGCTCCGCGCCGCATCGGAACCACCGCAAGGCGCGTCGGGAGGCTGACAAGCCGATGGCATCGGAGGATTGCATCTTCTGCAAGATCGCTAGCGGGGAGATGGACAGCGACCTCGTCTACGAGGATGAGGACTGCGTGGCCTTCCGCGACATCAACCCGCAGGCGCCCACGCACATCCTGGTCATCCCCCGCAAGCACATCGTGGGCCTGGCGGAGGCGGAAG
>CBFDBV010000510.1:0-3423 GCA_965603135.1 uncultured bacterium | reverse complement strand
TGCGGTTTGCCTTGCCGTCGCCGTTTGCCGTTCCCCATTCCCCATTCCCAGCCGTTGCGCAACATCCGCGCAACGGGGCTGCAAACTCGCCCCTCCTCTTCCCCACCTCCCAACAGAACCCTGCGCCTGCTGCCGATGCACCTTATGGCTGTGCCGAGGAAAGGGGTCTGACGACAGAGTGCGCGACGTGCGGGCCGAAGAGACGGCTACCGTCTCGGTCGAGTACGCCTTGCTGATAGCCCTGGTGGGCCTCGGGAGCATTGCCGCCTGGCAGGCCCTGGGCGCCGTGGTCCGTGACGTCCTGGAAACCATCACCAACGAAGTCGCCGGCGACGGAAGTTGATGCCGCCTGCGGGCAATCGCGGGGACTGTCCCCCTCTCAGACTTGCCGACCTTCTTCGCGTGCGGCGATGGCCCTGGCGCTTGCGGCTGGAGCCCCCGAATCCGAGAGGATTGAAAACGGTGTTGCGACGCCTGTGGTCGGACCAAGACGGCCTCAGCACGGTCGAGTACGCGATACTGCTCGCGCTCATAGTCGCCTCAGCGGTCTTCGCCTGGCAGGGAGTGGGGGCCACGACGGAGGACTTCGTGTTGGACGCCTCGGGCGGTATTGCCAACCTCGTGGATTGAGCCTGGCTGTGCTGGTGGCTGTCGCGCGCACGCAAACGCCGGCGGCCACTGCGCGAGCTGACCGCCGGCGGATTGCTTCTGCGCTGAGGCTACTTGACGACCGCGCTTACCGGGCACACGGCGGCACCGCGTGCGATGGCCTCCGCAGGTGCATCCTTCTTGATCTTCGCCTTTCCGCTCTCCTTGTCCATCTCGAAGGCCTCCGGCGCGACCTTCACGCACTTGGCGCATCCCACGCACTTGCTGGCATCCACGTGCGGCTTCTTCTGCTCGGTCCCCGAGGCCGTGGCGCAGCCGGTGCACTGCTCGGTTCCGGCGAGCGGGCAGTCTGCGCAGCTCTGGCTGCACTCAGCCGCAGCGATGCCGGCCACCGCGCCATCTGCGTTCCGGTGGGCCGCGACCGTGCTGCGCACTCCCGACAGCAACACGACGACCAACGCAATCGAGCAAACGCTGACCAGCAGCGTCCTGAGATTCTGGGTCAGTTTCATTTCGGTCGGCTCCTTTCTGTCGCTTGTTGGTGACCGCATTCACAAGGACGTGGTGAGCTGGCGCCGGATTCCACCGGCGTGCTCGTTCATCGTGATCTGCGCTTTCCCGCCTGTCGGCGCTGCCGTTCGCCCATTACCCGCCGTTCTTGACTGATAGCAAGTTTTCTGCTATTGTAGGGCTCAATATCACGTGCGAGCGCTCATAGGTCGCGACCTTTCTGCAATCTCTCGCAAGCACGTAGGTTGGGCTTCCCAGCCCGACATCTCGTAAGCGCGTAGGTTGGGCTTCCCAGCCCGACAGAAGCCTCTTGTGAGGTGATGGACCGTGGCAGTCAACGACGAGCAGCAGGGCGGCGCAGAGCAGCTTTCAGGGGCGAAGCTGATGGCCAAGCGCATCGCCTCCGCGCGTCGCGAGGCCGGTTACCGCACCGCCCAGGATTTCGCTGAGGACCTGGAGGTGAGCGTCTGGACCGTGCGCTCCTGGGAATCGGGCAAGAGCCAGCCGCGTTATGACGTGCTGCGGGAGATCAGCCGGCTCACCTCGCGGCCGATTGGGTGGTTCCTGGAGGAGACAGCGAGCCAGCCGGGTGTTGAGCGCGCCATCGGGCGCATACTGGAGCAGTATCAGTTGCGCGCGGAGCATCGCACCGACGCGGATGCTCTCGAGCCCGGCGTCTACGGCATTGCGGCCTTTGATGCGGCGGCGGAGCGCGAGTTGCAGGCTCTCAGCGCCGACGCCAGGGCCTGGGGCCTGCTTATCAGGCTCACAAAGCCTGCGTCGCCGGCCACGGCCGAGCAGCTTGCGACCCTGCACCTGACCCTCGCCACGCTCCTGGCTACCGGCGCCGCCACCTCTCCCCCACCTTGACGCTCAGTGCACGCGCCTGTGCATCTGTGCCCGCTCGTGACGGCATAACGCGGCCACGTCATAACGTCAGCGTCACCACCTCGCAACGTCAGCACGTCATAGTATGATGCCATGCGGTTGCATTGTCTGAGGGGACAGCGGCGAGGGTGATATGCGAGGGTGAGGTGGTCACGTCATAACGCGGCCACGTCTTGAGGTGACGTTATGGCGCGGAGAGGAGATCAACGTCGTGACGTTATGACGCAGGTGAAATGGGGGAGAGGGAGAATTGACGGGTACGGAGTGAAGAAGCGAGAGAAGGTGGGGAAGAGGGAGAGCGATGGCGAGGATCTATGCCGTGGCGAATCAGAAGGGCGGCTCCGGGAAGACGACCACGACCGTGAACCTGGCGGGATGCTGTGCGTTGGCGGGGAAGCGGGTGTTGGTGGTGGACTTGGACCCGCAGGCCAACGCAACGACCCACCTGGGGGTGGAGCGGGGGGAGGTGTCGGTGTACGATGTGCTGGTGGACCCGGAGCAGCCGCTGGCGGGGGCGATCCGGCCGAGCACCGTGGAGGGCCTGAGCGTGGTGCCCTCGCAGGTGGATCTGAGCGGGGCGGAGATGGAGCTGGCGGGCGAGGTGGGGAGGGAGCTGCGGCTGCGGGAGGCGCTGGAGGATGCAGCGGAGTTCGCTCTGGTGTTGATTGACTGCCCGCCCTCGCTGGGGCTGCTGACGGTCAATGCGCTGACGGCGGCGGAGGCCCTGATTGTGCCGGTGGAGTGCGAGTTCTTCGCGCTGGAGGGGCTGGGGGTGCTCACGCGCACCGTGGAGCTGGTGCGGGAGCACCTGAATGCGGAGCTTGAGATAGCGGCGATCGTGCCGACCAAGTTCGACCAGCGCAAGAACCTGTGCAAGGACGCGCTGGAGCAGATGCGCGAGTTTTTCCCCAAGCTGGTGACGAAGACGATCATTCGCACGAACGTGCGCCTGGCCGAGGCGCCGACCGCGGGGGAGCCCATCGCCCTGTTCAGCCCGGGGTCGCATGGAGCGGAGGACTACCGGGCGCTGGCGAAAGAGGTCCTGGCCTGCAAGTGATTGCGCGAGGCCGAGAGGAGAAAGACTGATGGCGGACCGCAGAAAGAGAGTGAAGAAGGGCCTGGAGGCGGTGCTCAGGAGCACCACCGAGCCTGAGGAGGCTGTCGAGGAGGCCGAGGGCGAGGAGGGGCCGCCGATGGCGCACGGGCGGCCGAAGTCCTACCGGCGCCGGGGGCGACAGGGCAAGCGGCACACGAGCGTCTACCTGTATCCGGTGGAGTTCGAGATGATGGACGACATGCTCTATGAGATGCGCAAGAAGCACGGGATGCGGGTGGCGAAGACGGATTTCTGGCGGGCGCTGCTGTATACTGCGAGCCGGATGCTGGAGGACCCCAAGCGCGCGGAGGAGTTCGTGG
>CBFDBV010000509.1:0-3432 GCA_965603135.1 uncultured bacterium | reverse complement strand
TCTTTGTATTTCGCATAGTGCTCGAGGGTGACGGCGTCCCCGCGCTGGCGGACATCCTCGCAGATAGCGCGCACCTCATCGAAGATGTCGCCCATCTCCTCCATGGAGCGGGTCATTATCGCCTCTCGCCGCTCGTCCGCCAGGTCAGCGAGTTTCTCAACGCTCATTATCGGCACTGTCATCACTCCTGCATTCCGGCCACGCAGGCGACAGGGACAGTCATCCCGCCTCGGCGGGATGACTGTCCCCATTCTCCCGAAGCTTCAGCGAAGGGGGAATGCCGTTGCCGTCACCCCATTCCCTATTCCCCATTCCCCGCCGTTCACTTGAACTTGTACCCCAGGCACCCCTGGGTGCCCTCCAGCGGCCCGGTGAAGATGTAGCGAAGCTGATAGAACAGGCCCTTGTCCTGGGTGCTGAAGTTGCCCATCCCCGCCCACAGGCACACATGCCCGTCGCTGTCGCCGATCTTCGGCTTCTCGTAGTAGTAGCCGAGGCCCAGGGCGTAGGGCGGCGCGGAGGCTCGCGGGTCGGTGTCGCCGCGCCAGCCCAGTTCGAGGGCGTAGACCTTGGTATCTGCGGCGTCATCGAGATCGAAGTATCCGCCGTTGTAGACCACGGAGCCGGCGATTTTCTCCAGCCGCGCGCCTTTGTTATGGCTGCCGTAGGCGAGCGAGAGGCCGAGTGCGGAGTTGTCCTGCCGGCGCCAGTACTGGGCCCATGCCGGGGCAGCCACCAGCGTCAGCGTCGCCACCAGGGCCAGGAAAAGCATGATTCGCTGCGTTCGGGCTGCGTTCATCATACGATTGTCTCCCTTCCCACCATAGGCGGGTGAAGCTATGCGCGTGGAGAGTGTACGGCCACGCGGGGCGGCTGTCAAGGCGGGCCCGCAACGTGATAACGTCATAGCGTCAAATGGCGGGGGCCTTACTCCAAGGCCTGCGGCCTGGTACACCCGCGCAGTGTGTACGCGAGGCGCAGCTCCTCACCCGCGTGATGCTGTGCTCCCAGGTCAATCATCACGCGGCCATTCACCTGCGTCTCGCTGTACCACTTCTGCTGCTGGTCCTGGCCGATGATCACCCTCACCGGCTCCTGGAACTCGATGAGGCAGCCCTCTCCCCTATCGTCTCCCATCCACAGCCCGCTGCAATGCTCCGCTGAGCCGATGACCGCCAGCTCGAAGCCGGGCTTGTTCTTCAGGATGGGAATCTGCTCGACCAGCGCCTTGACCGAGACCTCATCCTCAAAGCGGATGGCGACCTCCTCGAGCATCTCATCTTCCTGGAAGTGGTGCACGCGCTCGATGGCGACCGGCAGATTGAAGAGCTTGCTGCTGACCTTCAGCGTGGCGGCCTGCTCGTTCCACTCGTGGCTGATGCTCCAGTAGTCCGGCCATGAGACCTTGCCGTCGGCCAGCTCCGCCATCACCTGGTGGTTCACGTAGGCGTTGTAGTTCATAGAGACCAGGGCGCTGCCGTAGCTGGGCGTCCAGAACAGCGACAGGACGCCTCCGCCGCGCGGGCACTTCTGCTTCGGCTGGAAGCTGATGCGCGACTTCACCCACTCGTCAGCGGTGTGCCCCGTGTAGACGAGTGCGTAGTATGCGGGTCGGCGGATGGCGAAGAACTCGTCGTTCAAGTTGCGCGTGAAGCGCTCCTCGGCCATCACCGGCAGCTTGCCGGACCTGTCAACCGCGCCCGGATGCCTCAGCCACTTCAGATACCCGCCGGTGTGGATGCATGCGCCCGCGCCGCCCGAGAGGCCGTTGTCATAGCGGGCCGGGTCGTACTCGCGCGCCACCTGCTCGCGCAGGATTTCGGCGGCGCGCTCCTGGTTGGCGGGATCGGTCGCGTCATCCTCGTAGCGGTAGAGGCCCGCCTCCGGCATAGCGGCGGCCAGCAGCGTGCGCCCGGCGTTGTATTGCGGGTGCTGCCAGCCGTACTGGGTGCGGTGGCAGAAGTTGCTTGCGCCCCAGATATAGCCGTCCGGCTCGGGCGCTACGGTGTGATTGAAGAAGCGGAAGATGCGCCGCAGGCCCTCCAGGGCCGCCTCATCGCCGCTCAGGGCCCAGTATTGCGCCTGGAGCGAGCAGCTCAGGCCCTGGTAGGTCGAGTCCGGCCCGTAGGCCTCCTGCTGGTAGCCGGTCTTCATAAACCGGTTCAGCTCTGGGTCACACATCCCTACGATGTAGTCGTGAGCCAGCGCGCCGTAGGGCTCCTCCGCCTCGCCGACGAGGTGCAGGGCATAGTAGCAGATCGGCCAGTGCGCCGACTGATTCTCGCAGCTCACCCGGTAGAACGGGTAGCGGTCCATAATGTGCCGATAGCCCTCGGTCCACAGCGCCCGCAGGTCTTCCGGCACATCCGGCGCGCACAGCAGATACGGCCAGCAGTAGTTATGGTTCGCGGGGAAGCCGGTGCTGCTGGCATAGGGGTCCATGTCGCCGTCGGTGCCGTTCTTGAGCGTGTCATCCTCATGGATGGCCAGCAGGTCGGCCAGCCCGGCGAGCACGGCGCGGTTCAGGATATGTCGGTCGCCGCCGTAGGGATTGACCCGCGCGGGCACCTTCCAGGCGGCGGCGAGGTTGTTGGCCAGCCCGGTGGCATTCAGGGTGTAGCTGGGGAATGATGACCACTGATCCCAGCGCCTGCCTGCCGCCTGGTGGTCGCGCCACGCCCGGATGGTCCCGAACCAGATGCTGCTCGGGTCGAGGCTCTGCTCCTCCAGCGAGTGGCGCACATGCCCGAGCACGCCGTAGTTGTTCAGCAGCCGCGCATTGCGCACGGGCTCTTTGAGCAGCTCCGGCAACAGCGGCTCGAACGAGCGCTCGGTCTCGCAGGCCAGGTCCTCGGGAGTGAACTCGCGCATCTTCTCCCAGACGCGCTTTTGGAACTTGTGCCAGACCTGGCAGCCGTCGGGCAGGAACTCGGCGCTGGCGCGGATGTTGCGGGCGGTGGTCTCATCCGGGCACAGGATCGTGGGCACTCCGCGCGAGCGCAGGAAGGCCCTCTCCCCCATCCGCAGGCTGACGTGCCACAGGGAGGGGCTAGAGCCCGTTTCAAAACTACCCGTAGGGCGGGCTTCCAGCCCGCCAGTGCCGTCCGCGGGGGTTTTGAAACCGCTCTTAGGGTCAACCGCGATCTCGCCCTTCTGGCCGCTGCCCTCGAGTTGGAGGAGCGTCTTCTGGTCCTGGGTGACGGTGAGGCTGGTATCCGCGTAAGTGCTGACCGCCCACTTCTGGGAGTTGGGCGGCACGTACATCCAGCAGTCGCCGAACTGCTCGGGGCTGGTGGCGAACAGCAGGGAGCGCATCGGCATCACGCCGAAGGACATCTCCGGCTCGGTCTGCACCTCGAAGGTGAAGTCGCCGAGCAGGGCCAGGCGGAGCTGGTAGATGCCGGGCCTGGCGTCATCGAGCGCGAACTCCCA
>CBFDBV010000508.1:0-3435 GCA_965603135.1 uncultured bacterium | reverse complement strand
TTGCCCTTTGCCCGCCGTTACGGCGCTCGGCTGAGCCACTCGGCCAGCTCGATCCTCACGTAGGTCTGCTTCCACGCCGGCTCGGTCAATGAGGCGTTCGCCACCCACATCACGCGGTCGGTCGCGTCGAAGACCACGCTGTGCAGGTTCCCGTTGCCCGCGACGGGCGCGCTCTGCAGCATCGCCCGCGCGATGCGCGCGTCAATCTTCCCCTGCGGCTTACTCTCGATCCACTGGCTCAGCGCGGCGTAGCGCTGCCACGTGTCCATCGTCGGCAGCACCGCCTTCGCCAGGGCGAGGTTGGTGACGCCGTAGCGCTTCGCCTGCTTCTCCTGCATCTCGGGGCTGAGGTAGTGGTTGGTGCGCCGGACGGCCTCAGGCAGCGGCCAGGAGATAGGCCGATGATCCTCGGCCGCGTCGCCGGGCCCAAAGACGCCCACGTCCCCCGCGTCAACCTCGTAGGCGCGCGCGTCCGGCCCCTGCCCGTCGCCGACCACGAAGTTCCAGCCCGTGGTGCACGGGTAGCTTGCGACCATCTCGTCAACATCGCCGATGGTGTCGCAGTGCTGGAGGATCTGCCGGCAGATGAACATCAGGGGCATCCCATCCAGCGTCTCGTCGGAGCTGGAGGAGGTCATCTCGCCGAAGGTGATCCCACGCGCGTTCATCCCCGTCACCGCTCCTATGACGCCCGGGTAGGTCACCAGCGCGAAGGCGTTGCCCTCTTCGGGCAGGCCGATGTAGACGCAGCCGTGCTCCTGGATGCCGGTGCTCGTGGTCCAGTCCAGGTTGCGCCCGTGGATGAGCTTGCCGCCCACGGTGTGCTGGCCGAAGACCGCGAAGTTGGAGCACTCCTGCGCGCCGCCGTTTCCCGCATCCCGCTTCTCGCCTCCCGCCTCCGAACTCCAGCCCTTGCCGTAGTGCACCATGTCGGCATGGGTGGGCATAAGCAGAATCTCTTCGTACGTGACGCCCGCGCCCTCGGCGACCCCCTTCATCTCCTCGATGTACTCGGGGCGAATGTGCGGCTCCATCGCCGCCGCGCAGCGCCGCTGGTAGTCCATCTCGTAGCCGAGCCGGTCACGCACGCGAGCGTGTAGATATTGCTCCACGCCCACCTTGATCTCGTCGGCCATCGCCTCGCCGAACTGCCTGCCCATCTCCCGAGGCGAGCCCCAGGCGACCACGACATCCAGGTCCCCCGCTCGCCACCGGTGCGGGCCAAGCTGCCCGATTGCGGGGCTGTCGTCGGCGTTGTCTGCGTGGGTGAGATCGAGCGCCGGCGCCTGGTAGACTGTCTCCTCGGCCAGCAGGCGGCTCACGGTGAACCCCAGGGCCACCAGCGCCAGCAGACCCAACCTCGCTGCCAGGCTCACAATTCTGCGGCGGGACATCGTCTCTTCCTCCCTCCCGTTCAGGGGTAGGCAAGGACGGCGGTGTTCGGGATCTCGAGGGCACGCCAGAGCACTTCATTGCGCCGCCACGGCAGGCCCCACGAGCGCCTCCGCGCATCGGGCACGATGATCACCGAGACCTCGCGCTCCATCGCTGCGTTGCGCATAGCCTCGGCAGGCGGGTTGACGGAGACAGAGTACTCGCCCTCCACGTGGTAGCCGCGCAGGGCGGGCCGGGCCTCCTCCAGTGCTGCGGCCGCCACGCGCCGGTCCGGGTCGCAGGCCAGCACGTCCAGAGACACGTTCATCTCCTCGCACAGCTCGGCGGCGAAGCTCAGGGCCCGGCCGCTGCTCACCGAGGCCTGGTAGACAATCAGCGCCGACCTGATGTGCAGATACTGCCTCGCGCACACCAGGGTCGGCGAGACCAGCCGATTCACCAGATGCCGGGCGGTGGGGCCCAGCTCGGCCGCGCCCGCCTGACCGGGGGCGCTCGAGCGGTCCACAACCACGAGGTCGGCGAGCCAACTCCGCCGCACCAGGCTCGCCCCGGCCCCCTCGCTGAAGACGGTCCCCTGCTCACAGACGATGTGCCTGGCCTCACAGGCCGCCTTGATCTCCTCGATGTCCGGCGGCGCGGCGAGCGGCTCCTCCGGCTCCTCATCGTCCAGCGGCATCGCGGCCTGCACGGGGTCCAGCTCGCCCCCGAGCAGCTCGTCCTCCGCGGTGGAATCACTCGCCTCCACGACGGTCGCCAGGTGGAGCCGCCCATCGGTCGCGTCCGCCACTCCCATCGCCTGCTCCACGGCGACCATGCCTGAGCGCGACCCATCATAGCCAACCAGGATATTCCGAATCATTGCATCACAACTGCCTTGGTGTACGCCATCCCCGTCGCCGCCGAATGAGATTGCGCTATTGACTCGCCTGACCGCTACCGTCGCTGTCGTCGCTCTCGTCGCTGTCGTTGCTGCCGTTTGCCCATTGCCCGCCGTTACGCTCTTCGGCCCCCTGAAGCCGCGCCTCGTCCAGGTCCTCCCGCGTGCTCCCCACTCCCGGCAACCCGACAAGCCGCTGCCCCTCCTCGCCAAGCTCGCGGGCGATATCTGCGGGCAGGAGGAAGCCGAGCATCCCGCGCTTGCCCAGGGTGCGCAGATACTCCGTCAGCGACACCTCCACCTCGCGCTTGCTCAGCTTGTACTCATCGCACAGTGTCTGCCGCATCTCCGCGACCGTCCGCTCGCCATCGCACAGGTGCCAGACCCTGGTGCCGACCTCATCCAGCACGATCGGCCGGTTCTCCGGCACGTAGAACAGGAACCCCATCACCCGCCCAAGCCGGTCAGAGCGCCGGGGGATGATGACCTCGACGTTGTCCTCGTCATTCAGCCGCCACTTCAGCGACGGATTGCGCACCGGTCGCGCCTCCAGAGCTTGCTCGCGCGTGAGCGGGGATGGCCTGCGTTTCAGGCCGAACTGTTCGAGCAACCGGGCGCCCACTGTCAGCAGACTCACGAGATGACCTCCTCGGCGGCGGCAACTTCCGGCTCCACGCGTAGGGTACCGCGCCGAACCGGAACCGCGCGCACGCCTTCGGGCGCCCCTCGTCGCAGCACCAGCAGGGCAACCTCGGGCGCGCACCGGAAGCGTGCCTGCGTGGCGGAGGCGACGCCTCGGGTGACGTAGCACATCTGCCGCCCGGCCCGCATAAGCCCGGCGGAGCGCCGGCGGTCCCGCCACACGGGCGCCCAGGGCGATCCGATGCCCGGCAGGGTCAACTGCCCGCCGTGGGTATGTCCGCACAGTACCAGGTCGGCGGCCTCGACCTCAGGTTCATCCAGGATATCCGGCGAGTGCGAGAGCAGAATCACCAGGTCACTCGCCTCGGCCCCCTCGAGCGCCCTCGGCAGGTCATCGCGGCCCGCCGATATGTCCCCTATCCCCACGAGCGCCACGACGACATCACCCAGTCCCAGCAGCGTCGTCTCATTGACCAGCAACCGGATGCCCAGGGAGCCCAGCGCCACCCTCCGCTCGTCTT
>CBFDBV010000507.1:0-3437 GCA_965603135.1 uncultured bacterium | reverse complement strand
GGTGCCTGCGCGTGGGCGAGCCGCTGGACGACGAGTTCGTCTTCGACGCTCACGGTCACCTGGCGCACGATGGCTCGATGGGCATCGCGCGGCTCAAGCTGGCGTACAATGACGCCGAACATCTCGTGCAGACGATGGATCGCCTGGGCATTGACCGCTGCCTGCTCAGCTCGTGGAGCGGGATCACGCTGGGCGATCCGGCCGGCAACGATATCACCCTGTCGGCCGTCGAGCGCTACCCGGACCGTCTGCTGGGCTACGGCTGCATCAACCCGCGCTACCCCGAGGTGATGCGCGAGGAGTTCGAGCGCGTATTCGTCAGCGGCAGGATGCAGGGATACAAGCCCTATCCGCCGAAGCAGGCTGTGCCCATTACGGACCTGCGTCATCGGCTTGTGCTGGAGTGGTGCGACCGGCACGGCTTGCCCGTGCTGTGCCATGGGGGAATGTCGGGCGACCGCTGCGTCAGCCCCGATCACCTGGACAAGGTGGCGCCTCTCTATCCGAACGCGAAGTTCTTGCTGGCGCACACCGGCAGCAGTTGGGCGCTGGCCGAGGCCCTGGTGCCCGTCGCTCGGAAGCACTCGAACATCTACGCGGAGATAACTTACACCTCCATTACCTACGGTATGATAGAATACCTGGTGCGGGAGATAAGTCGGGAGCGGGTGCTCTTCGGGACGGACTGCGTGATGCGGGATGCTGCGCCGCAGCTCGGATGGGTGGCGTGGGCGCGCATCCCCATCGAGGACAAGCGGATGGTCCTGGGCGGGAACATCGCGGACATACTGGGACTGCCCCCCGAGCAGCGGCAGTCCCTTACCGGGGCTCTGAAGCCAAGTCAACACGCGACGGTCGTGTGATAGGCAGGCATCATAGATAATGGCATACCTGATCCTGGTCATCGAAGACGAACCGGACGCGGCCGCAGCCATCGTCCGGGCCCTGGAGCACGGCGGCTACCGGGCGATTACCGCCGCGGACGCCGCCGAAGGGCTGGAGCGCGTTCGCTCCGAACGCCCGGACCTGATACTGCTTGACCTGGTGCTCGGCGACAGGGACGGGATGGAGGTGTGCAGCGAGATCCGCGAGCACTCCGAGGTCCCCATCGTGATGCTGACGGCTCGCACAGCCGAGGACGACCGCGTCGAGGGCCTCACCCGCGGCGCAGATGACTACGTGACCAAGCCCTTCCTGGCGAAGGAGTTGTGCGCGCGCGTGGCGGCGGTGCTGCGGCGAAGTCGGCACTGGTCGGACGACCAGGAGGATGTGACCGTCGTTGGCGAACTCTGTGTGAATCGGCCGGCCCGAGAAGTGACGTTGCGCGGCGAGATCGTTCAGTTGACGCCCAAGGAGTTCGACCTGCTTGAGTACCTGGCTCGGGCTGTGGGCGAGGTCGTCGCGCGCGAGCGACTGCTCGAGCATATCTGGGGCGAGGACGAGTACATTGACCCGCGCACCCTGGATGTGCACGTCAGGTGGCTGCGAGAGAAGATCGAGGAGGACCCGAGCGACCCCAAGTACCTCTTGACAGTGCGCGGTGAGGGCTACAAACTCACCGAGGGCGTGTGAGCCTCTGCCTGCTCCCCTGTGCAATCATCCGGGACAAGCCAAGTCAAGAAAGAGGATACATCAAGATGAACGCAGGCACAGCGGTGCGGCGCGTGTGTCTCGTCGTGGCAGCATGTCTGACGCTGGCGGGCTGTCCCCCGGACCGGCAGGAGACGTCCGGCACACACGCGACCAGCGAGCAGCCGCCTGCCGAGGCCGCCACGGGCATCCAGGTCAAGGGATCCGACACGCTGCTGCAACTCGGGCAGCGGTGCGCGGAGGTGTACCAGCAGTCGCAGCCGGAGGTGCAGATCGCAGTGACCGGAGGCGGCTCGGGCACCGGCATCGCCGCGCTCATTGACGGCAACTGCGACATCGCAAATGCCTCCCGGCAGATGAAAGACGAGGAGACTAAGACCGCGCAAGAGGCCGGCGTCAATCCCCGTCAGTACGTGGTGGCCTACGACGGCATCGCGGTGATCGTCAACAAGCAGAACCGGCTCGAGCAACTGACTATGCCCCAGCTTTCCGACATCTTTGCCGGGAGAATGAAGAGCTGGAAAGAAGTGGGCGGCGAGGACGCTGAGATCGTTCTGCTCATCCGCGACACCGCCTCGGGCACGCACGTGTACTTCAAGGAGGCCGTGGTTAACCAGGGGAGCAAGCTGGGCGTGGAGTACGCAGCCGAGGCGCTGCCGCAGGTGTCGAACCAGGCGATCCACGACGTCGTGATGCAGAACGCCCAGGCTATCGGCTACATCGGCCTGGGCTACCTCGATGACGCGGTGAAGGCGGTCAAGGTCGTCGGCGAAGAGGGAGGGGAGGCCGTGGCTCCCAGCATCGCCAGCGTCAAGGACGGCAGCTACCCGATCTCGCGGGCGCTCTACAACTACACCAACGGCGAGCCGAGCGGTCACGTTCGCGACTACTTGAGCTGGTGCCTGGGGAACGAAGGGCAGGCCATTGTCGAGGAGATAGGCTTCGTGCCGGGAGAGGCTGTGTCGGAGGGTTAGGGTGGTCGCTCAGAACAGAGGCTGCACCCTCACAACCAGCCGCTGCCGCCTCCAGGTGGCGGCTGGTTAACCTATCATGAGATACACGCTGCGTCGGGCAACGGAGTTCGTCATCGAGAGCATTGTGCGCCTGAGCGGCGTGCTGGCGATCGTCTTCGTGGTGGCGATCTTCGGCTTCCTGGTGCGCGAGGCGGCGCCCATCCTGCGGCACGTGACTCTGGGCGAAGTGCTCAGCGGCACGCGCTGGCTGCCGACCTCGACGCCGCCTCAGTTCGGGATGCTGCCGCTCATCCTGGGCTCAGCGCTGGTGACGCTGGCGGCCGCCCTGATAGGTGTGCCGCTGGGGGTGGGCTGCGCGATCTACATAGGAGAACTCGCCTCGCCCTGGCTTCGTGAGGTGCTCAAATCCACGGTCGAGTTCCTGGCGGCTATACCGTCGGTGGTGCTGGGACTGCTGGGCCTGCTGGTGCTGGCGCCCTTCCTCAGAGAGCTGCTCGACCTTCCCGTGGGGCTGACGGCACTGACCGGAGCGGCGATGCTCGCGTTCATGGCGCTGCCGACGATCGTCTCGGTCTCCGAGGACGCCCTCAATGCCGTCCCCGACAGCTTCCGGCGCAACTCGCTGGCGCTGGGCGCCACGCGCTGGCAGACGATCTCGCGGGTGGTGGTGCCGGCCGCGCGCAGCGGCATAGTCGCGGCGACGATGCTGGGCATCGGGCGCGTCGTGGGCGAGACGATGACGGTGCTGATGGTGACGGGCAATGCGGCCGTGATGCCAACGAAGCTCAGCAGCCTGCTGCGGCCGGTGCGCACCATCACCGCCACCATCGCCGCCGAGATGGGCGAGACCCCCCAGTACTCCGACCACTATCA
>CBFDBV010000506.1:0-3445 GCA_965603135.1 uncultured bacterium | reverse complement strand
GCGATGATCGTGCGCAGCTCGGCGTCCACCCAGGTGAAGATGCCGGGGTGGTGCGCCTGGAGCAGGGCGTAGAGGTCCGCGGACAGATCGGGGTAGCCGTTCTCGAGGAAGCGCAGAGCGCGCACGCGCTGGTCTTCGGTGGCATCGGCGAGCAGGCGGAAGAGGTCCGGGGCGGTCGCTTCGGCCTCCGGCAGCGGCTGGTCCTCGGCCGCAGTCACGACCTCACCGCAGGCCGGCAGCGCGACAAAAGCCGCCAGCAGCAAGACCGCGGATGCTCTGCGCATATTGAGTGCCTACTTGTGGGTCTGGGCGAGCGCCCTTCTCATCGCGTTGGTGAAGCAAAGCTCGAAGCGCCCGCCATTCTCGGTGTCCTGCACCACGGTTGGCCCCAGGTCGGCCGAGGGCGTGCCGGTCACGACCGAGAGCAGGGCCGGCGTCGTCTCCAGGAGATGCTCCTCGATGAACTTGTCCACGAGCATGCCGGCCACGACGCCCGTCGCCATCTCGCCCTCCAGCGCCGGGGCGGTCTCGGCCGGCTCCTCAGCCGAGAGCGTGGCGCGCCCCCAAGTGATGCGCGGAGCCAGCGCGTCGCTCGGTCTCTCCTCGGGAGTGGCCGGCGACTCGACGGCCCCGGTCGTGACCGGGGCGGGCAGTGCCGGCTCGTCGGCAAAGGCCAGGTGCATCTCTCCAGGCGGCGGTGAGGGCGGCTGCACGGAGGGCGGGGGGGCAGGCGTCTCAGTGTCGGCGGCCTCGCTTTCCTCCGCAGGCGGCTCGGTGGGGGAGTCTGCGCTCCTGCGGGCCGGACTCCTTCTCGTGCGCGCCGGCTCAGCTTCAGCGGCCGCCTCGGGCTCCACCTCCACCGCCTCCGCGACCGACGCGTCGGTCTCGGCGGGCAGCGGGGTCGTCGCAGAGGGGAGCACATCGGTCACCAGGGGCGGGGCCTCTGCCACGCGGGGCGAGTCCGCCGTCCTGGTCACAACGTAAGCGAAGGCGACGGCCAGCACCAGCCCGGCCGCGGCCGCCACCGGCACCAGGACCCGCCGCCAGGGGAACGCCGGGCGCACAGGCGCAGTCAACTCCTGCCAGGCCCGGGCCTTGATGGCCGCTGCCAGCCCTGCCGGCACTTCCGGCCCAGGCTGGGAACGGAGCAAGGTGCGCGCCCGCGATGCGGCCTCGAGCGCCGCCCGACACTGCGGGCACCTGTCCACGTGTGCCGCGAGCCGCCGATCATGCTCGGCCGGCAGCTCGCCGTCCAGGTGCGCGTGGATCGCCTTTCTGATCGCCCTGCACTCTCTCATAAGTCGCTCCCCAGCCGGTGGTAGCTGCATCGCTGTGCTGCGATGGACTGTCCCTCGGGCTTCTCGCGGCGAGCCGCCGTCTAGCGGCCCAGGAGAAGCTTCCCCTCCTCATACTGACGCCACTTCTCTGCGAACTGATCGCGCGCCCTCGCCAGCCGAGACTTCAGCGTCCCGAGCGGGCACTGCAAGATCCCGGCGGCCTCCTCGTAGTCGAACTGCTCCAGGTCAACCAGGGTTATCGCCGCGCGGTGCTTGGGCGTCAACATCTGCACAATGCGGTGCACGGCTCTGCGTTCTTCCTCGCGTTCGGCAAGCACGTGCGGGCTCTGGGTTTCGTCGGGCACCGCGCGCGATATTGTCCCGTCCTCGGCCTCCAACTCCTCGTCCAGCGATGGCCCTTCGATTGCGGAGCGCCGCTTGCGCCGGCGCAACTCGTTAATGCACGCGTTGACCGCTATGCGATACAGCCAGGTGCGGAAGCTCGCCTCGCCCTGATACTGAAACTTGCGCAGCGCGCGCAGTGCGCGCAAGAAAATGTCCTGGGTCAGGTCGGCGGCATCCGCAGGGCCGCACATCCGATAGACGATGCCGTAGACCTTGCTGTGGTACTTGTCTACGAGTACACCGAAGGCTTCCGCGTTGTCCTGCTGCGCCGCCGCGACCAGAGGCGCGTCCGCCCCGTCAGGCTGTCCCTGCTGTTCGTGTGTGACTGTCACAGGGCAGTCCTCACTGTCAACAAACGCTCGCGAGGGCATAAGGTTCCGCCCGTGGACACGTGAATCCACGCCAATGGGCAGTATAGCAGCGCAAGCGCGGCGATGTCAAACCTGCGCTTCGCAGGGCCACCGCAACGGCAACGACACGACAAACCGCAGAGAACGCGGAGAGGGCGGAGAACGGAGAGAACGACAACGGCGTTACGTGGGCGGCAACGACAGGATTGACGGAGATCGTTTGAGGTGGACCTACGCAGGCGAGCAATGGCTGAGCAACCTGGGGGCGATGATCTTGTACAGCTCGGCCGCCATCAACCGGTGGCCGGGAACGGTCAGGTGCACGCCATCGGCCTGCCTGATATACTCGGCAAGGCAGCACAAATCGCTGCAATCGGCGGTGCGATCCTCGAACTCCGCCTCCAGCGCGCGCTCGAGAAACGCCCGGCCGATGTCGCACAGCGTGACCTCTTCCTGCGCGGCCACCTGCCGCACGACCTCGGCGTACTCGTCCAGAGCCGCGTTGCACCCGCCCCAGGGATCGTAGAAGTCAATCTCCTTCGAGTACTCGTGGTAGGCGTCAATGATGGGGCTGGGCGTGGTGATGATGATCTCGGCGCCCACCTCGCGTATGCGGGCGGTCATCTGCTTCAGGTTCGCCGCGAACTGATCGAGTTCAACGCGCTTGTCCGGCTCGTAGCGCACATCGTTGCAGGCGAACTCGATCACGACCAGGTCCGGCTGGTGCGCGAGCACATCCGGCTCGATGCGGGCCAGGCCTTCGGCGGTGTTGTGGCCGCTGACCCCGGAGTTGATGACCCGCAGCTTCGGGCCCGCGTCGGCGAGCCGATGGCTGAGGCGGCGCTCCAGGAGGGCGGGATAGGTGTCCTCGGGCGGCACGTGGGGCACGCCCTGGGTGATGGAGGTGCCGAAGCAAACGATCAGGTACTGCTCGGGGACAGAGGACTCACTCACTGCTCTCACCCGCCTGAGCCGCGAGATGCTCGATCGCCTCGTCACGGCTGTCGAAGATGCGCGTGATCTCGCCAACCCGCACGGCCTCCAGGGCCGAGAGCACCGCGCCGGGCGTGGCGACCAGCACCAGGTCACCGCCTCGCAGCCGCACCCGCGCCAGCACAGCCAGTATCTCCCCCAGCGCCCGGCTCACCAGGTAGCCGACCTCTGAGAGGTCCACGACTATGTGGCGCTGCTCGCAGCCCAACAGACTGCGCAGCAGCCCGCAGAGCCGGTCGCCGCCACGCTCCCCGGGGTCCACGTCCCCGCGGACCTCCAGGACCGTGACCTCCGGGTGGTTGGTTGAGGTATGAAGCGTCGTCTCCACTTGCGTTGCCTCCTGACAGGCCACCACGAGCCACCACCCGCCTTCGCCAAGGCTACGGCGGACAAGCCGGCGGGGCTGAAGCCCCGCCCTCC
>CBFDBV010000505.1:0-3451 GCA_965603135.1 uncultured bacterium | reverse complement strand
GGGGCAGAAGATCATAATGCCGCCGGGCTACGGCCATGTCACCGTCAACACGGGCGACAAACCGTTCGTGATGAGCAACTGGGTGAGCAGCAAGTTCAGCTCATTCTACGAGTCCGTGGAGAGGTGCCGCGGCTTCGCGTACTACGTGGTGGAGGAAGACGGTAAGCCGGCTTACGTCGAGAATGCCGAGTACAAGAAGGGCGTGCCGGAGATTCGATTCGCTGAGGTTCAGGAGATCCCGGAGTTGGGGCTAGAGTGGGAGGTTCCGCTCTATAAGGCGTGCGCGCAGGCGCCGGAGAAGTTCGAGTTCCTCAATGACCCGGCCAAGTACGAAGAGAAGATGTGGTCCGGGCTGAAGATACTGTAGCAGCGCTGACGAGAAGGGAGGCGGGTAGTGTGAAGGGGCGCTTCGAGAAAGAGGGTCTCGCCTTTGACGACGTTCTGCTGATGCCGGCGAAGGCGGAGGTCCCCAAGTACGACGTGGAGGTCACGACCCACCTGACGACGTGCATCGAGCTGAATATCCCCATCATCAGCGCCGCGATGGACCGGGTCACGGAGTCGCGCCTGGCGATTGCGCTGGCACGCGAGGGCGGGATCGGGATCATCCACCGGAACATGGAGGTGCACGCGCAGGCGGTGGAGGTGGACCGGGTGAAGCGGTCGGAGAGCGGAATGATCATAGACCCGATCACGCTCGGCCCGGACCAGCGGGTGCGCGAGGCGCTGGACATCATGGCCGAGTACCACATCTCCGGGCTGCCCATCACCGAAGAGGGCAAGCTGGTGGGGATACTGACCAACCGCGACCTGAGGTTCGAGACCGACCTGCATAAGCGCGTGTCGGAGGCGATGACCAGCGAAGGCCTGGTCACCACGCACGAGGGCACGACCCTGGAGGAAGCCAAGCAGATACTGCACGAGCACCGGATCGAGAAGCTGCCGGTCGTGGATGAAGAGAACAACCTGCTGGGCCTGATAACGATCAAGGACATCGAGAAGGTGGCGAAGTTCCCGGACGCCTGCAAGGACGAGCACGGTCGCCTGCGCGTAGGGGCCGCGATCGGGGTGGGCGAGGACGCCGCGGAACGTGCGGCGGCGCTGAGCGAGCGCGATGTTGACGTGGTGGTGGTTGATGCCGCGCACGGTCACTCGGAGGGCGTGTTGTCCACGGTGAAGATGGTGAAGGACAGGTACCCGGAGATGCAGGTGGTTGGCGGCAACGTTGCCGCTGCGGAGGGTGTGCAGGAGTTGGTGGAGGCGGGCGCGGACGGGGTGAAGGTCGGGATCGGCCCGGGCTCCATCTGCACCACGCGCGTAGTGGCTGGTGTCGGCGTGCCGCAGATCACCGCGATATCCGACTGCGCGGCGGCGGCGCAGGAGCTGGGCGTCACGCTCATCTCCGATGGCGGCATCAAGTACTCGGGTGACATCACCAAGGCGATTGCGGCCGGGGCCGACTGCGTGATGATCGGCGCGCTGCTGGCCGGCACGGAGGAGAGCCCCGGAGAGACGGTTCTGTATCGCGGGCGGACCTACAAGGAGTACCGAGGGATGGGGTCGGTGGGAGCGATGCGCGAGCGCACCTCGGTGCGCGACCGCTACGGCCAGCAGCTCATCGTCGCTGAGGACGAGCTGGTGCCCGAGGGCCTGGAGGGCCGTGTCCCGTACAAGGGGCCGCTGTCGGGAGTTGTGCACCAGTGGGTGGGTGGGCTGAAGTCGGGCATGGGCTACTGCGGCGTGCGCATCATCGAGCAGCTCAAGACGAAGACGCACTTCTGCCGGGTGACCGGGGCCGGAATGCGCGAGAGCCACCCGCACGGCGTCACCATCACCGAGGAAGCTCCCAACTACGCCCTCCCCCGGGACTACGAACCTCCCTATGTCTGAGCATAGGATCGCGGTGATCGGCGGCGACGGGATCGGCCCGGAGGTGATCGCGGAGGGGCTGCGCGTGCTCGAGGCCGTGGCGGAGCCCTGCGGCATTGAGCTGGCGACCGAGCACTTCCCCTGGGGCTGCGGCTACTATCTGGAGCACGGCTCGATGATGCCCGAGGACGGCATCGAGCACCTCGCCGACTTCGATGCCATCTACCTGGGCGCGGTGGGGATGCCGGAGAAGGTCCCCGAGCATGTCGCGGTGCGGGGCCTGGTGCTGGCAATCCGCTTCGGCTTCGACCAGTACGCGAACGTGCGCCCGGTGCGGCCGCTGGCGGGCGCGCCCTATCCCCTGAGCAGTCCTCCCCCTGATAACGTTGACTTTGTGGTGGTTCGTGAGGCGACCGAGGGAATGTACTGCGGCCTGGGCGGGCGCTATGCACCGTCGGCCCCCGAGGTCGCAGGTCTCCTGGATATGCGGCCGGCCTTCCCCTGCTCGGCGGAGATCGCCCTGCAAACGGGCGTGTTCAGCGAGGTGGGCTGCCGGCGGGTGATCGAGTTCGCGTTCGGGCTCGCGGAGGAGCGGGACGGCAAGCGGCGCGTGACCAGCGCCACCAAGGCCAACGCGATGAACTACGCGATGACGATGTGGAACGAGATCTTCGATGAGGTCGCGGCGCAGCATCCGTCCGTGGAGGCCGAGTGGCAGAACGTGGATGCGATGGCGATGCGCTTTGTCACCGCGCCTGATCACTATGGCGTGGTGGTGGCGCCGAACCTCTTCGGCGACATACTCACGGATCTGTCGGCGGCGCTGCTGGGCGGGCTGGGCTTTGCGCCGGGGGCCAACCTGTCTGAGCGTGGCCCTTCGATGTTTGAGCCATGCCACGGCTCGGCGCCGGACATTGCGGGCCGGGGCATCGCGAACCCGGTGGCGGCCATCCTGACGCTGGCGATGATGCTGGAGGGGCTGGGGGAAGGGCAAGCGGCGCGGGCTGTCGAAGTGGGCGTGCGGGATGTAGTCGCGGCGGGTCGGGTGCGAACCCCGGACATGGGCGGGGACGCGAGCACGACGGACATGGGCGAGGCCATCGCCGCAGCGGCTGCGCAGGGCGCGGAAGACGGGTAATGCGGGTGGCCGGTGACGGGCAAGCAGGTGGTCGGCAAAGAGACCTGCCAGGAGGGGGTCGGGCGAAATGGCTTTCGGGCAAACCGTGAGTATCCGAGACATCATCCAAGAAATGACCGGCGGAGCGGCCTACGTTTTTGTGATCAGGTCTTTCGACTCAAGAGGGGACGAGATGTACGGACGCATCAGGTCCGTGGTCTGGGAGGAGGTCCAGCTCAAGTGCATAGACGCGGGAGCAGTGCCGGGCGCCGGGCACGATCTGTTGGCCAAGGTTCACCTGCTGATTGAGCGGGCAGAGTTGGTGATAGCGGAGATCAGCACAAACAGCGCGAACGTTTTCTATGAGGTGGGCTACGCAGCAGCAGCCGGGAAGCCTATGCTGCTTGTGGCGGAAAAAGATGCCCGGATTCCTGCTAACCTCGCGGGTCGATTGCTGATCACGCA
>CBFDBV010000504.1:0-3452 GCA_965603135.1 uncultured bacterium | reverse complement strand
CTGCGCGAGATCGGGGCCTTCGGGACCGCGGCGGGGGATATGAAGCATCGCGCCTTCGCGGTGCGCGGGACCGCCGAATCCGACCTGCACGTGCTGGCCGTGAAGCTGGAGGAGTGAGCCCGCGTGCGCCGCGCCAGCCTCAGTCCTGAGGGAACATCGCGCGATGCTGGTGCTCACAACTGACCGAGGCGGCCATCGCAAGTACGTTACCATCGCGGCCGGGGCCCCTGAGCGGAGGGCCCTGCGCTTTCGCATGATTGCCTCCGCGCTGCCTGAAGCCGCAGGTGGCATCTTGACTAGGCGACCCAAGTGCAGTTATATCAATGGGAGGGTTGCGCAGGAAATCCTGTGTGGAAGGGTGGCGCAATGGCTCGGCTTCTTGACATTGGCTGCGGAAACAGCAAACACCCCGGTGCAGTGGGGCTTGACCGGGTTCCGGGTACGCAGGCAGATATTATCGCTGACCTGGAGCAAGGCTTGCCGTTCAGGTCGAATACCTTCACGCTAGTGATCTGCAAGCATGTGCTCGAGCACATTGACGACCTGATGGGGCTGATGGAGGAGATCTGGCGTGTCTCCCAGCCGGGAGCCGAGGTGCAAATCGAGGTCCCTCATTTCGCGTCTAGTGGGGCCTATGATGACCCGACTCACAGACGCTGTTTCTCCGCAAGGACCTTCCGTTACTTCACCCCCGGCGGGCCGGGCATCCTATCTCTTCACGCCCGCTTCGCGATCAAACACTCCTTTATTGTCACTACCGGCGTGGCGCGATTCCTTGGCTTCCAGTACCTTGCGAACCTGCTGCCCAGGTTCTATGAGTATGAGTTGTGCTTCATTTTCCGTGCGAAGGCGATCCGTGTTACGCTCGAGGTCCTCAAGGACGGCCCTAGCTAGCACCGACATGCTTGCTCCAAGCCCCTGTGTGAGACAAATCAGAAAGAGGGGCAGCCCTGGATGGGACAGCCGCAACGAAGCCCGCGCATCTCAGCGGTTATATTGAACTACAACACGCGGGAGCTGCTGCTGAACTGCCTTAGGGCCCTGGCAGCCGAAAAGCCGCGAACGGACATTGAGGTACTCGTGGTAGATAACGCCTCCGACGATGGGTCTGCGGACGCGGTGCGCCAGCGCTTTCCTAACGTAGCTCTGCTCGCCAACGATCAGAACTTGCTTTACGCCAGGGGGATGAACCTGGGGGCGTCCCAGGCCAGAGGCGAGTTCGTGGTGTTTCTCAACGCGGATACCGAGGTCTCCGCCGACCAGCTTGAGGCGCTCGGGGCTTACCTGCGCCAGCATCCGCAGGTGGGCGCAGTCGGCCCTCTGCAGATGCGCGCCAGCGGGAAGCTGGAGCGGCCGCGCCGCCATGATCTCTCCCTTGTCTCGTTCCTGGCCGGGCTGATAGGGCTGGAATCCTTCCTCGGCCGCATATCAGGCCGTCCTGTAAGCGGTGCAGTCGCATGGCTTTCGGGCTCTTGTTTGATGGTCCGCCGCGGCCTGGGTGCTCGGATCGGCTTCTTCGACGCAGGCTATCCGCTGTACTGGGAGGATCGAGACTTATCTCGCCGCATCCGCGAGTACGGCTATGAACTCCATCTGCTGACCGAGGTCGCCATCGTGCACCACCATGGGGCGTCCACCGGGCAAGTGGATCGAGGGACGCGCAGGCGCTGGGAGGCGCAGGGCTTCGTCAGATACGTGCGCAAGCACTACTCCCACGGCTACGGCAGCGTCATCGTCGGGGTTCGCCTGGCTCTGTGCGTCCTTGGTGGTCTTCTCAGAGGGGCAGTGGCACTAGCGACGTTCGGCCTGCTGAAGCACCTGGCGCCGCCCAGTGAGAGCTTCTCCGTCGCACGCGTCCTATGGGCGCGCGCCTTTACAGACGTTGAGTCTGCCCAGCGCGAGGATACCATCGAGCCGCCGCCGGAGGGCACGCGCGGGTCGGAGCGCAAGTGAGAAGCCCGCACGCTCAGCGTGCCCCGCGCTCGCCAGGCGACCGCAGGGACTTTGACGGAGAGACGATGTGCGCTCGTGCCCCTCTCGCTGGCTGTCATCCGCTGGTTAAAGAAGTGCGCTTCAGCGCCGATAACAACGACGACAGCGGCCCTGAGGGCACGCCGTCGCCTTACTCGCGTAACCGCCACCAGGGGCCCTCAGGCGGGCTTTGACGCACATGCGAGGTGCACACCTGATGGCCGAGCTTCCGCAGCGGGATGCAGCGACGCAAGTAGTGCCCACGTCAACTCTGACCTACCTCGGGCCGGAGTCGGAGCCGCCTGTGGCCCCCCCGGATCCCGCGGCAGCTCAACGGCTGGCCGAGGAGTACGGCTACCTGGTGCAGCGGCTCGTGGATCGCCTGGCTGCCCGCCTGCCGGAGGAGCTGGACCAGGCGGAGCTGCTGGAGCGCGGGATGGCTGCGCTGCATCAAGCTGCCGCTGCCGCCGAGAGTGAGGATGCCTTTCCGGTGCAGGCGGTGGGGGAGATACAGGCGCGTCTGCGGCACTGGTTGGGTGCTGGTGAGTGGTATCGCCAGGCGGTGACGGGCCGGGTGGAGCCGCTGCTCTGCACCTGGCGGGCCCTGGTGCTGGCCGGGCGCGAGCCCACGGACGAGGCCCTGTGCCGCAGGCTCAGTATCTCGCCCGCGCAGCTCCCGGGCCGCTTCTTGGAGTTCGCGACGGTCTTCGCGCTGGAGCCGAAGGCCTTTCTGCCGGTGGGGGCTGATGTCAAGTACAGCATGTCCGAGACCATCGCCGGGCTGGAGAACCAGCAACAGCTCGCGATGGCGCTGTATTTCCACCAGGAGTTGACCTTCCCGGAGATCGCGAAGGTGATGGACCTGGAGCCCGAGCGGGCGCAGGAGTTATTTGGCCGGGCTGCGGCTGCCATCTGTGTCGAGGCGGGCCTGGCCTCCTGGCCCGGCCGCAGATTGCGCGCCTGACGCCGGCCAGCTATCCGAGCACGCGTATCGTGATCCGCACCGTGCGCAGGTTGAAGTGCGCGTCGTTCCACCAGCCGTCCAGGTTCTCCAGCGGGTTCTGAGGCCCCCCGTCCGGCCCCACGTGAAGGTCAAGCTGGCCCGCCCCCATGATCGTCACCTTCCGGCAGTCAGGGATGTCGAAATGGGCCGAGCACAGCCCGGCATATTGACATTTGCCACTGCAAAGGCCTCCTTTGTCGAGCTGTCGCAGAGCACAGGGCTGACGCGCAAGAAGAGCTGGCTTGCGCTAATGAGCGATCTGATCGGCCTTTCTGGCCGCGTCCTGGGCGCGGTCTAACCCGGTCTATTCATGAAGGTCGGCAGGCGCACGTTCCCAGGGGGCCGATAGTGGTTTTGAGGCGCCTGCGAAGAGGCTTTGGCGGATCGCCAGCATCGGTGCAGTCTGCAAGTCCTGGCTCCGGATGATGCGGTGGCGAGAGATAGGAGATGGCGGCGGCGCGAAATCGGTAGTTGCGCG
>CBFDBV010000503.1:0-3486 GCA_965603135.1 uncultured bacterium | reverse complement strand
AGAGGTCCGCCGATGAGCTGCTGGACGAGTACTACTCCGCCTTCGGACCGGCCGCCGAGCATGTCAAGGCGTACGGCGATTACTGGGAGCAGTACACCACGGACAACCGCGACCGCTTCCGAGAGATAGCGCAGCGTAGAGCCGCGGGCTGGTCGAGCTACGCCCGCGGCGCGCACGAGTACTTCCCGCCCTCCTCGTTCGAGCCTGGGGCGAAGCTGCTGGAGCAGGCGGCCGGGGCCGTCGGCGAGGGCACGGAGTGGGCCGCGCGCGTGGAGTTCCTGCGCAAGGGCCTTCAGCACGCCAGGCTGACCGTGAGCGTCTGCCAGGCTCTCGCCGGGGACCGGGAGGATATCTCGCCGATTGCCTGGCGCAGGGTCATGGATGAACTGATGGCCTTCCGGCGCGAGACGGAGCCGGACAACATCGCCAACCTCGACTTCTGCGACTTCGTCGAGAAGCGGAGCTGGGCAATGCCGGAGGTCTACGACGGCGAGCCGCTGCGCGCCGTGGCCGAGACGCCTGCCGAGCTGGACGAATCGGTCTTTGCGCCCCTGCGGGGCACGCACACCTGCGTGGCGCTGCTGCGCGCGGGCGAGAGCTTCCACGCTCGCCTGGGCTGTCGGCGAGTCGGGAAGAACGAGGCGGCGGTCGAGTGGCGGCTCTGGGATCCCGCCGACGCGCTGCTGGCGAAGGGATCAGTGCCCGTGGGCGAGGACGCGGAGATTGACGTCCCCGCGAAGCAGGACGGCGTTCACCTGCTCCTGCTCGTGTCCAACAAGAACCGGGCGCTGGTGACGCTGCTCAACGAGCACGCCGCCATCGCGGGTCGGGGCATACGCCTCATCCACGCCACCTCGCCCCTCTTCTTCTTTGTGCCCGAGGGCATCGAGCGGTTCACTCTGACGGTCGAGAGTCCGGCTCCGGGAGAGACGGTCAAGCTGAGCGTCCTGAACCCGGAGGGGGAAGAGGTGGCCGCCGAAGCCACCGGCGAGAAGAAGACGGTGGCCTTCGAGATAGAGGTGCCGGAGGGGCAGGAGGGGCGCGCCTGGTCGGTGCGGGCGGAGAAGGGTGGCCCGGGCGTGCTGGAGGATTACACGCTGACGCTGGACGAGGGCCTCCCGGCTTACTGGTCGCACGCGCCCGACAGGCTGCTCATACCGGTCGGCGCCCAGGAGTAGCTCGATGAGATTCCGGGAGGTGAAGTTCCAGGACCCCGCGACGAAGACGTACCTGGGTAGCCCCAGCCTCATCCGCCTCGACGATGGCGACGTGCTGGTCTCGCACGACTACTTCGGCCCGGGCTGCCCGCTGAACCACGAGGGCGAAGAGCATCTGACCAGCGTCTATCGCTCCAGCGACGAGGGCGAGACCTGGACGAACGTCACGCACATCGCCGGGGCGTTCTGGAGCACGCTCTTCAAGCACGGCGGCTGCGTCTATCTGCTGGGAACCTCCCAGCAATACGGCTCGATTGTGATCCGCCGAACCGAGGATGGCGGTAACACATGGACTCATCCGGGAGATAGCAGTTCGGGGCTATTGTTCCGCGGCGGGCCGTTTCGAGAGCCGCCCAACTATCACTGCGCGCCGGTCCCCCTCCTGCGCAAGGACGGCCGCATCTACCGGGCCTTCGAGGACTGCGACCCCTGCGTGTGGGGGCCCGGCTTTCAGTCGCTGGTCATCTCGGCTGACGAGGACTCCGACCTGCTGGACGCGGCGAGCTGGCGGATGAGCAATAAGCTGCGCTACGACCCGGCGTGGACCCCCGAGCAGTGGGGCGAAGTGCCCGTGCCCGGCTGGCTGGAAGGCAACGTGGTCGAGACACCGGCCAGCGAGATCTGCAACATCCTGCGCCTCAACTCGGACCCGGTCGTGGACAAGGCGGCGGTCGTGAAGGTCGAAGACGAGGGCCGCCGAGTGACCTTCGACCCGAAGACGGGCTTCATTCACTTCCCCGGAGGCATGACGAAGTCCACCATCCGGCGCGACCCCGAGACGGGCACGTACCTGACTCTCAGCAACAACAACACCGACCCGGCGCACGCAACGCAGAGAAATGTGTTCTCTCTTCACGCCTCTGAGGACCTTGTGCACTGGCGTCATGTGAAGACGCTGCTGGAGGATGATTCGGCGCTGTCGCACCAGGAGTCGATTCGACTGACGGGGTTCCAGTACGCGGACTGGCAGTTCGACGGCGACGACATCATCTACGTGGTGCGCACGGCCTACGGTGGGGCGCACAACTTCCACGACGCCAACCGCGTCACCTTTCACAAGCTCGAGAGCTTTCGCCGCCTGTAGGGCGCGGGCCTGTACCGCGCCACCTTGCTCATCAGCGCCGCAAGAACGCCAACCTGTCAAAGGTGCCGGCGGCGGGGACGGCGAAGTAGAGGGCGAGAGAGGACGCACGGAGCGCCACTATCTCTTTGCCGGGACATCAAAGGAGGCGTGAGGACATGCGTAGTCTCTTGCGAGGCAGAGCAGTCGGTTCCGTTCGCACGAAGCTGCTGCTGATCATCGTCATCGGCCTGCTCAGCGCGGGTATCGTGGAATGTCCGTTCGTGCGCGTTGCTACGCCCAGCTTCGCCCAGCAGCTCGATGCGGGCATTATTCAGAAGCTCAAGGACGCGGTGGTGCTCATAGACGTGGACCTTGCGCTGCGCGGGGGCGACGCAACCGGCGGCACCGCCAGCGGCTTTCTGATCTCAAACCAGGGGCACATCGTCACCAACGCCCACGTCGTCGGGCTCACGACGCAGGACGAATTCGGCGGGACGCTGGTCGCTGAGACCCGCACGGTTCAGGTCATCTTTCATCCCGGCACGCCACAAGAGGAGGCGGTGCCGGCACAGGTGCTGCGCGAGAATCACGACCTCGACCTGGCCCTGCTCAAGATCGAGCGCGCAACCCCGATGTATCTGGAGTTGGCCGATTCGGACGCGGCGACCGAGACCTCGCGCATCTACGTGTGCGGCCATCCGCTGGGCCTGCGAGAGATATCCTTCCGCACCGGCACGGTCACCGCGCACCGCACCTGGGATGACCACCGCTACGTCGAACACGACGCGTCCGCCGAGGAGGGCAACAGCGGCGGCCCCGTCGTAGGAGCGCACGGGCGCGTGGTGGGTGTGCACACCATGACCCTGGTGAGCAAGGGGATGCTGACCAAGTTCGCCATCCCCTCCAACGTGGTGGCTGCCTGGTTGGAGACGGATCCCAGCGAGGACCCGCCGCCGCCCATCCCCGGCAAAGCCGTGCGCCGTCTGCTGGATGCTACGGAGTTGCACTACGAAGAGGCCGGCACGGGCATGTTCTCCCTGCCCTACGAGAATGGCGTTACCGTCTACGTCCACGACTACGATGACTTCCTGCGTGTCTTTGTGCCGCTCGGCGAACTTCCCGGCACGAGCAAGCTGCTTCAGGGCTTCTGTGCCATGGAGGCGCTCTGGTTCAACTACGTGGACCCGGTGGGCCGCTTGAGCGTGA
>CBFDBV010000502.1:0-3491 GCA_965603135.1 uncultured bacterium | reverse complement strand
CCGGTGTCACGGTCCAGCCGGGTGATCATCGCCGCGTGACCCTTTTGCGGGGACGCCCAGTCGCGTCCCTCGTAGGCTCCGTAGTCGGGCACCTCCATCCCGTCGCCGGTCTCACGCCCCAGCTCGTTGTTGGCGTGCGGCAGCGTGTACGCGACGTACAGGAAGAACGGCTCGTCCCTGTGCTCGCGGATGAAGTTCAGCGTGTGCTCGGTGAACAGGTCGTGCGAGTACTGTTCCTTGCGCCCGTTCGTGTTGCCCTCGAGCGGATACTGCTCCTCGTTGAGCCAGAGGTACTCCGGGTAGTAGTTATGTGCCCGCCCCTGGTTGAGGTAGCCGAACCAGTAGTCGAAGCCGTGGCGGTTCGGTATGCCGTAAGTGTCCGGCTCGCCCAGGCCCCACTTGCCGACGATGCCGGTGGCGTAGCCGGCGGCCTTGAGCAGCTCGGCGATCGTGGTGCGATCCGGCGGGAGCGGCACGCGCGCGTTGCCGCGGACGAAGGCGTGGCCGGTGTCGCGGCCGGTCATCAGGCAGCAGCGCGATGGCGCGCAGACCGTGCTGCCCGCGTAACAGTCGGTGAAGCGCATGCCCTCAGCCGCCATCTGATCCACGCAGGGCGTCTGTATCACCTCCTGCCCGTAACAGCCGACGTCGCCGTAGCCCAGGTCGTCGGCCAGGATGAAGATGATGTTGGGCTTTCGCACAGGCGGAGCATCAGCATTTGCAGGCCGCTCGCTCATAGACAAGGCAGCGGCACCTCCAAGCGCGGCAGTCGCCATCGTCTTGATGGCCTCTCTGCGGGTCATTTTCCGGCTCATAGCATCACCGTGGCTCCGTATTGGGCAGAGACCCTATATTCGTCTCCCGCGGGGCTTTTCCTTCGTCCAGCGAGGTCCGAGGCCGCCGGCGCGGAAATGCGTGTATCGTGCGCCCAGACGCCGGATGATGGAGAGCGGAGGAACGCAGCTATGCGAAACGCGCTGATGGTCCTCGTGTTGGGCACTGTCTTTGTGCAAGGCTCGGTGCGCGCCCAGCCGGTGCGGATCGGCGCCGAGTCGGTGGTGCCGGAGAACCCGCGCAGCATCTACTGCCGGTATGTCAACTGGCGGCCCGCCGATGGTGAGACCGTCAGCCTCAATCCGCCCCGCATGAGCTGGCCCTATCGTGCCGACTGGCCCCAGGAGTGGGGCGACGCGCTTCACTCCTTCACACTTGAGATATCCGCAAACCCCGACTGCTCCGACCCCGTTGTGAATGTCACCTGCCCGTTCAACTTCTACAACACCATCCCGGCGCTCAAGGGCAGCAAGAGATGGTACTGGCGCGTCGGCTACGATGTGGGCACGGCGGCTGAGAAGTGGAGCGACATCCGGTCCTTCACGATCGCCGACGATGCGGTCGAGTGGGACCGCTCGGCCCTTGCCGAACCGGACGTCGCCGAGCGCGGCCATCCGCGCGTCTGCTTCAACCCCGACAACCTGGAGCAGCTTCGCGCCCTGGCAGAGACCGACCCCGGCTCGAAGGCCGCTCTGGAGCACATGGTGCGGCAGGCTGACGGGATCGTGCAGAAGGACTGGTGGGATGACTTCCCGGAGACCGACCGCCAGCCCGAGCCGAAGCAGGCCTTCTACACCATCGCCGGCGACCTGGCTACGGTGGCCTTCGTCTGGCGAATGACCGGCGATGACAAGTACGCCGGCGTCAGGGAGCGGGCGGTGACGTGGGCGAGCTATCCGCCGGGCGGCCGTGCCTCGCCGGAGGGCCTCGGCGGAGACGGCAACGAGGACGCGACCCAGGGCAATGAGTTCCTCGCGCTGCTCTTCGACTGGCTGTACCCCGACTTGAGCGATGACGAGCGGCAGATGATGATTCAGTCGCTCGAGTGGCGCACCGAGCACATCATGAACACGTTCTCCTGGAAGTCCAGGGCGAGCAAGGGGCCGATGCTGCGGCTCACCTTCCGTTCCGACGCCGAGGCGAGCACCTACGAGGCCGAGGACTGCGCGCTTGCCGGTGGCGCGCGGGTCATCGAGCACGAGAAGGCCTCCGGGGGCAAGCTGGTCGAGTTCGCAGAGAAGCAGGCGACGCTGAGCAAGCAGGTCACACTTGACGCTGGCCCTTACGCGATCACGGTGCGCGGCTGGGGGCCTGCCCCGGATAGGGATGGGTTCTACGTGCAGCTCGGTGACGACAAGCCCAGGCGCCTCTTCATCCAGGGCTGGGGCGAGGCGAGCGTGAGCCTTAGCGTGCCCGAGGCCGGTGAACACACCATCACGCTCTCGGCCGACCCTAACGAGGTCGGCATGACGGTCGATTCCATCCGCATCGCCGTCCACGGCGACCAGCGCCTCAAGCTCGCCGCCACCGGCGAGTGGAAGCAGTTCAAGTGGGAGGTGCCTGTCCCCACCCGCGCCACCAGGGTCGCTGTCGAGCCCTTCAACTACTACGCGCGGGGCGAGGTATGGTGGGATTCCATCAAGATCAGCACGACGCCGGACGGTCCGAACCTGCTGACCAACGGCGACTTCACTGAAGCCGAAGGCGAGCGGCCCGCCGCGTGGCGGACCAGCTCCTACGGCACGGAATCCGAGTTGCGCTTCGAGCCTGAGGGGGGCCGCGCTGGCACCAGCGCCGTGGGCATCATCTGCCCCGATGCCTCCGACCGGGGAGCCTGGAACCAGAGCATTGCGGTCGGCGACGCCCGCAAGCTGCTGGTGGAGGGCTGGTATCGCACCAGCCCCGACATGCTGGTCGCGCCGGTCAGAGGCCGGTCCCTCTCAGGGCAGTGCAGCAGCCATCAGTTCGAGTCCAGCATGGACACCGCGATCTGCGGCCTGGTGCTGTATGAGCACAGCGAGATCGGGCGCGAGTGGTTCGAGCTGATGCTCAACTACCTGATTGGCGTCACCAGCGGCTTCGGCTTCGATGAGGCGTGGAACGAGGGCGCCGGATACGGCACCTCGAAGTGCAAGTGGCTGATGAACGCCACGATGTACTTCGATACCGCGCTGCCGGCGGCCAACCTGGGGCGCAATCCCTACTACGGGCGCATCGGCGACTGGTTCTGCCGCATCATTCCCGTTGGGATGGACCATCACGCCTGGGGCAATCAGCGCAACGCCTCGCGCGGGAACCACCTGGCGCATATGCGCAAGTTCGCGTATCTCACCGGCGAGGGGCGCTTCTTGCTCAACTGGCAGCAGTACGGGGGCAAGCAGTTCTCAACCTGGCGGCCCTGGATTGAGTACGTGCTTCCCGCGTACTATGACACACCCACGCCGGAACCGGAGGAGGACTACGTGGGGCTCTTTGATGTCTCGGGGTGGGCGATGGCCGCCACCGGCCCACCCAGCCTGCGCAGCAACTACGAGGAAGGGGCAGGCGTCATCTTTCAGTGCCGCACACGGGGCGGTTACAGCCACTCCTTCAACTCCGATGCCTCCTTCCAGCTTCACGCCTACGGGCAGATGCTCAACCACGGCGGCGGCAGCTCG
>CBFDBV010000501.1:0-3512 GCA_965603135.1 uncultured bacterium | reverse complement strand
TTGACTCGCGCGCCATTTTCATAGATGCCGTTCTCTGCGTTCTCTGCGGTTTGCCTTTGCCGTTGCACCCGCATGCCTTCCCCAGCCCGCGCGGGTCCCCGCTTCTAACGCCCCACCGCGACCTCGCTCAGAGCGTACCAGCCCTCTTCGTCTCTTCCCGCGATCGCCAGCTTCAGCGCGGGCTGGTCGCTGTTCGGATCAACGAAGCCCAGCCGCAGCGTGTACTTCCCCGCCGGCAGATCAGCCGGGACCTCCACGGTCGCGCTCGCCGCGTGCTCGCCCGGCAGCCATTTCGTAAGGTCAACCTCGGTGGTCATCCGGCACGCCGGCCCTTCGTCGGTGCAAAGCTCGAACGCGAGCGGGTAGGGGTCGTAGCAGGGCGCTACCCCCAGGTTCTCCCACTGCATCCTCAGCTCCAGCTCGCCGCCTGCCCTGACGCTCGCCGGGTGCTCGAGCCTTCTGAGCACGAGCCGGTAGCCCATCTTCTTGGAGAACTCGTTCACCTGCGGCCACCACTCCTCAGGCACTGCCGAGGACTTGTTGTTGACTGCCGAGGGGTGCATCTTCAGCGCCCGCTCGAATATCTCGTCAATATCCCAGCCCTGCTCCTGCCAGTGCTGCATGGTCCAGCAGGTCTCGAAGACCACGCGCGCCGTCTTCCAGCAATCCTCGATTCCCACCTTCTCCAGTTGTGTGGGGTACCAGTCCATGTGGCACCAGTTCTCACGCATGTCCCCCAGGCAATCGGCGCGCCATCCGGCTCCATGCTCGACCGCGTATGGCAGCGCCTCCGCGGGCGCGATCAGCATCACCAGCGGGGTCTTGGTGAACGCCTCCAGGTACATATCTACGATCTGCTTCTGCACCTCGACAGATGGCATCCCGGTGTGCCACTCACCCCACCGGCCCATGGAGCCGATGTCCACATGGTCAATATCGGGGTGGCCGTCGTAGCGCTCGCCGAAGGCCGCGATGATCTGCGCCTGCTTCTCCAGATAGATCGGCGCGCCGTAGTCGGGCTTCCAGCTCTTCCCATCGTTGAACTCCTCGCCGGGCGCGCCCGCGTCTATGTACCACTGCGGGACCTTGGGCGTCCCGTTGCAGGTCATTATGCGGAATGCCAGCTTCTGACCGTTCTCTCTCGCTTGCTCGATGGTCTTATCCACGACCTCGAAGTTGTACTTGCCCTCTTCGGGCTCCAACACATCCCAGTACCACCGGAAGTACGCGATGGAGGTGTCCGGGTACTCCTCCGGCGAGTGGTCGCTGTTGAAGCGGTGGAAGGTGGTCCATCCCATCCCGGGGTTGACCAGCACGTCGTCTATCTCTTCGGGCGTGACCACGACGGTCCCGTTTGCCTCACTCCATCCCGCGACCGCCAGTGCGACCACCGCGCACATCCCCACGCTCACCCAACTGCACAGACTCATCTCTCCAGCCATCATTCTCGTTCTCTCCCTCTCTCCGAAGCCTCATCTTCGCGCTCGGTCCTCCGCCATCTCCTGCATAAGCTCTCCTACCAGGAACAGCGAGCCGGTCACACAGATCGCGTCCCTCTCCTCCGCGATCTCCCTGGCGCGCGCCAGCGCCTCCGCAGGCCTGGGGATGACCTCGAAGCTCTTCCAGTAGGCCTCGGTGCGCACCCTGAGTTGTTCGGTGGACATTGCGCGCGCGATGTCCGCCCTTGTCAGTATCACGTGGCTGGTGCCCGCAAGCTCACGCGCGATTGCCTCTGCGGGCTTATCCTGCGACAGCCCGAGCACCACGACGAGCCGCTCGAACTCCAGGTGCCGCTGCAGGGCCCGGACCAGGGCTCTCATGGACTCGCGGTTATGCGCGCAGTCCAGTATGAGCCACGGGTGCGCCTCGATGACCTCGACGCGCGCGGGCCAGCGCACGGTCTCCAGCCCGCGAACGAAGGCCTGGGCGGGGATGCTCAGTGCTCGCTCCGCCAGCAGCTCGCAGGCTCGTGCGGCGACCCCGGCGTTGATGAGCTGGTGCTCGCCCAGCAGGGGCAGCGAGACCTCCACGGTCTCCCCCGCGAAGGTGCCTCGCGCTGGCTGCGCCGGCCGCGGCGCCTCGCCTGCGGCCACCTCCTCGGGCCGCAGCGGCTCGATCCTGGCGGAGGCTTCGAACGGCGCTGCCAGGTGCAGCGGCGCCGAGCGCTCCCGCGCCACCTCCTCGACGACCTCCGCCGCCTCCGGCCTTTGCGGCGCGCTCACCACCGGCACGCCCTCCTTGATGATGCCGGCCTTCTCCCGCGCGACCTGGGCGTGCGTGTCGCCGAGAACCGCGGTGTGATCCAGCCCCAGGGTGGTGATGACTGACACGATGGGCGTCAGGACGTTCGTGGCATCGAGCCGTCCGCCCAGGCCGGTCTCGATCACCGCCAGCTCCACCGCATCCTCTGCGAAGGCCAGGAGCGCCATCGCGTTGCACGCCTCGAAGAAGGTGGGGGCGAGCAGACGGTCGGGAGCCGGCAGGTCGCCGCCCTTCTTCCCCCGTAGGGGGAAGAAGGGCGGCGCCTCCGCCACCGGACGCACGCGCCCGGCCAACTCCGCGACGCGCTCCTCGCTGATCTGCTGCCCGCCGACGCGGATGCGCTCGCGCCACGAGACTAGATGTGGCGAGGTGAACAGCCCGGTGCGGTGCCCGGCCGCCCGCGCCACCGACTCCATCATCGCGGCGACGGTGCCTTTGCCCTTGGTGCCGGCGATGTGCGCGACCGGCAGGCCCCGGTCGGGGTTGCCGAGCTTGTCCATCAAGGTCAGGGTCGTATCGAGGTTGACGCGCCGCGCGAAGTTCCGGCCCAGGGCATGTCGCTCGGGGTCGGCCAGGGCCTCCAGCCACTCAACTGCCTGCTGGTAGTTCATCCGCCTCCGCCTCTCCGGCCGTCGGGGTGCGCACCAGGCTGGCCGCGAGCGTCGTCAGCACCGCCACGACTGCGGCACCCAGGAACACCGACGGGTAGCCGTAGCGCACCCAGATGTACCCGCCCAGCGTCGGCACCAGCATCGAGACCGCGTGGTTGATCGAGATGCCCATCGAGAGCGAGGGCGAGATATCCTCAGCCCGCTCGGCGATCTTGGCCAGATACGCGCTGCGCGCGTTCTCCACCCCGAACAGGAGCTGGTCGGCGATGTAACACGCGTACATCACCCACGCGGCCCTCGGGCCCAGGCCCAGGCCCTCCGCGAAGCCGTAGGCCACGCATATCAGCACCAGCGCCAGGCCGTCGGCCATCAGCAGCCTGCGCTCGCCCCAGCGGTCTATCAGGTCCCCCAACGCGGGCTGAAAGAACATGCCCAGGACCGCGCTGACGATCCAGAGCTTCGCGAAAGTCGAGGCGGGCTCGCCGAAGACCGTCACCAGCACCCAGGGAGCAAAGGTCAGGAAGACCTGCTTGCGCGCGCCAAAGAGCGTGCACAGCAGATAGTACAACCAGTAGCGGCGCTTGAGCACGAACTTGGCGCGCCTGGGGCTGGGCCCGATCGGGCCGATGCGAAGATACA
>CBFDBV010000500.1:0-3528 GCA_965603135.1 uncultured bacterium | reverse complement strand
GTTCGCACTGTTGGTCGCCGGGAGCGTGGCGGCACAGCAGCTTGAGACCGAGGACGGGCTCGTGATCACCCTGGTCCCGGAGGGCAGTGTCACCTCGCTCGCGACCGAAGGCAGGAGTTGGGCCGTCGCACCGGGCGCGCCCTCGGGCCTCATGCTGCGGGATGTCGCGGCGGACGGGGACTTCGTACCGGCAGGCGGGGAAGTGGGGAGACAGGGCGACGCCCTGGTCCACTCGGGCACAAACGCCGAGCTGAAGCTGGCGTTCGAGGCGGCCTATCGCGCTACGCCAAAGGCTATTGGCGTGACAGGCTTCATCCACGACACCTCCGGGCAGGATCGGGCCATCACCGTGCGCTTTGCGCTGCCGGTTGACGCGGTTCCGGGCACCTGGTGGTCGGACATTGACAACAGCCAGCCCATCTCGGACCAGGTCCATGGGAACCTGCGCCAGGTCGGCGTTGGCGCCAGCGGAAAGGTCTCCAGATACCCGTGGGGCGCGGTCTCGTGTGAGGCAGGCGAGCTGTGCCTGGGCGTCCCGCTGGACCGCTTCGTCGTGCACCGCATTGAGTACGACGGCGCTGCCCGGAGCTTCTACGTGGACTTCGACTTCGGCCTGTCGGCTGAGACCGAGGCCTTCCCCTCACGCGCCGACTTCTCGCTGGTGATCTTCACTGCGGACCCGGAGTGGGGCTTCCGCTCGGCGGCGGCGAAGTACTACGAGATCTTCCCCGATGCCTTCGTGCGCCGGGCCGAGAAGGAGGGCCTGTGGATGCCCTTCACCTCGCCCTCCAAGGTCGAGGACCCCGAGGACTTCAACTTCATCTTCCACGAGGGCAGCAATGACATGGGCTACGATGACGCGCACGGCATCTACAGCTTCCCCTACGTCTCGCCGCACTGGGCCTGGCTGTGGATGCCCGATGTCAGGGAAAAGCCCACGCGCGAGTTCGTCCTCCAGCGCCTCGCTGAAGTCCTCGCCGACGAGAATGCCAAGTACCATCAGCAGGGGAAGCTGGTGGCGACCTCGGCGGCGGTCAACGCTGACGGCGAGTACCACTTCCGTATCGGGCGGGCGCACTGGGCGCCATCGGATCACGGGCCGGTGGGCTGGTTCGCGATGTTCCCCGCCAACGCGGACCCGGACCTGGAGCAGCTCGGCAAGGGCGAGACGACCGGCGGCAATACGTGGCGCAGCATCGAGCGGGTGATCACCACGAACGAGGAGCGCGGCGTCTTCGTGGACGGGATCTACTTCGACGGCGTGGACGAGCGCCCGCTGGACAACTACAATCGCGAGCAATTCCGGTTCGCCGATTCGCCGCTCACCTTCGGCACTGACACCCGGCGGCCTATGCTGTGCGGCGCCTTCGCCTCCTACAAGTTCCTCAGGAAGGTCGCCGAGCGTATGCACTCGACCGGCCGGATGACGATGGCCAACGGGGTCCCCTCGCAGTTCCCATTCTCGCTGGCTTACCTCGACGCCGGCGGTCGGGAGCTGGAGCCGTCCATTGACAGCGACCCGGTCTCCGTGTCGCTGCTCGCCTTCGCGCGAACGCTGCACTACCACAAGCCCTACCTGCTGCTCTACAAGCCGCGCCTGGAGGAGCGCTTCGACCGCGACCTGTCGCCGTACCTGGTTGACTACATGAACACCTGCCTGCTCTACGCGGCGGAGCCGAGCCTGTTCAAGATCTTCAGCCGCACCAACCTCGAGTTCTACTACAGCTTCTTCGAGCGCCCGGACTGGTACAACAAGTACCGGCCGGTCTTCGTCGAGTACCTGCCGCTGGTCAGGCACCTGGCGCTGGCTGGCTGGGAGCCGGTAACGCACGCGCGCTGCGACGACGAGCGGATCCTGCTGGAGCGCTTCGGGAGCGGGACCGGGCTGAACCTGGTCGCGTACAACCCCCAGCGCGGCGCGCAGCCGGTGTCCGCGAACATCGAGGTGGCGCTTGGCAAGCTGGGATGGCCGGCGGGGCAGGACGCGCACGTGGCCGACCTCGCCGATGGGTCCATACTGCCAGCGGAGGACACGCCCGACGGTCTGGCGGTCAACGTGACCCTTCCTCCGCGACGGTCGGTGGTGCTCGTATTGAGGCCAGCGCAGTCGAACCTGGCCGAACTGGATCTTGCGGAGGCCGTGCGCTACATAGACATCGCGGCCGACCGCGTCACGGCCAAGATCGAGCAGAAGCTGGCGGTTGACTTCGAGTCAGATCCCGATGGTGACGGCGACCCGGAGGGGTTCGGGCACTACATGCACCCGCCCGGCTCCGCCGGCTACTTCTCGGACACGGCGGTCTACCACTCGGCCCCGCGCGCCACGAAAATCGTCCTGTACGGCGAGGCGCGCGGAACGCAGTCCACCAGCATGCCCGTCACGGCGGGCCGCAAGTACATCATCTCGGCCTGGGCGAAGGCCGAGTTCCCCACGCCCGGGCTCGCCCACATCTACGCCCAGTGGAAGGACAAGGGCAACCAGGTCGTGCACAACGAGCCGTGGGAGGCCGCGCTGAAGGAGACCAGCGACTGGACGCTGCTCAGGCAGGAGATCACCGCCCCGGAGAAAGCGGAGAGCATGTCTCTGGTGATGGTCGGCACGCGCAAGGGTGAGGGCGACGCGACCGTGTGGTTCGATGACCCGAGGGTCGTGGAGGTTGGCGAGGGTCGCGAGGAGTCGGTGCTGCTGCCGATGCAACCGGGGGGTGTGCCAGCCTCGGCAGAGCAGGCGCGCGGCGAGCTGAGGGCGGTGCGCGGGCCGTTGGAGGCGCTGCTGGACTCTGCTCGCGAGGGAGCGGAGGCCGCCGCCATCAGCCGTGAGGCCCTGTCGCGGGCAGCCGCCATCGAAGCGAAGGCCGCGAGCCTGCGCGAGGAGACGCCCGACTACGGGAACGTCGCCGCGGCCCTCGACACCTGCGAGGGGCGCCTGCGCCGAGCCGCGCGCATCCTCGTCGGCTGGCGTATGAGCCTGACCGGCAGGACGGAAGTGGCGCAGGGCGAGGCGCCAAGGCTCGGGGTCGAGCTGGGCGGCGCATCAATGCCTGTGCAGAATGTGAGGCTCACCGTGGACGCGCCCCAGGGCTGGCGCGCCGGGCCCACGCGGCCGGTTGCGCGGTCATTGAAGGCCGGTGAAGGCGCCCGCACGAGCGTCGAGCTTCGCCCCGAGCGGGAAGGCGCACCGGGCGGGACGGTGGCAGTCACCGCCGTCGGCGAGATCGAGGGCGGACACCGCATCGAGCTGAGGCGAGAGCTATCCTTCGAGATCGTGGCCGCGTGCCAGACCTCACTCGTGCAGCAGGCGCAGGAGGACGGTGGCCGCGCGCAGCGCCTGTTGCTGACCGCGGAGAACATGCGCGCCGAGAGACCGTTGGCGGTCGAGGTCAGCGTGTCGCCGCCGACGGGCTTCGCGTCCGAGTTCACGCAGAAGACGGCCGAGGTTGAGCCCGGCGGCCGGCTGTCCCTGCCCATCGTGCTGACCGCGCAGGATGGCCAGAAAACCGGCTGGCGTGAGATGACCGTGGCAGTCTC
>CBFDBV010000499.1:0-3531 GCA_965603135.1 uncultured bacterium | reverse complement strand
TCTCCTCATCAATGACCTCGGGTGGTATCTCGCGACCATCGGGGAGGAACCCCAGCGCGATATCGTGGGTCTTGGTGACGCCTTGGCGCACCTTGTAGCGCCCGTCCTGGAGGTAGTAGTACAGCTTGATCAGGTCAAGCTCCGAGCAGTCGTTGTACTGGTCCTCGGGGAACTGAGGGCAGATGTCGAGGTAGAGCGAGCCGTTCTCGGCGCCGATGGCTTTCGGGTAGAGCTGCCAGAAGTTGCGGCATATCAGGCCGCCGCCCCCACTCGCCGAAGATACCGATACCCAGCCCGGCGCACGACTGCCCTCGCTGTCGGCGGCCTGATACCTGTCGTCGTATAGCTGCTCCAGCCTGGCGCCGTCGGCGAGCATGCCGCTCACCGGCTCGTCAGCTCCGATCGTGAACCGAGCGTCATCGGCCACAGCCACCGGGAGTTCGAAGCGGATGCCGCGGAATCTGGTGAACTCGGCCTCGGCGTTGTCGTTGCCCCAACGGTAGGACATCCTGATCCCGCCGACGCGGGCGTAGAAGCTGAAGCGGATCTGGTAGGTGAAGAACTCGCCCGCCTCCCCGGTGTGGTGGCCGTCCAGGCGCACGACAGTGCGCAGCGGCCCGGCCTCTTCGATGACCATGTCTTCCGGTGGGCCGAGCGTGTCGTAGACGTTGCCCTCATCGTCGCTGATGCTGATCCTGGGTGGCGCGTCCTCACGGGTCATGACGCGCTCCTCGACCTTGAAGTAAGTGAACAGCCCCGAGGCCTCGCGCTCGAAGCGCACCTCGTTCTGCGGCGTCACGACTGTTATGCCATCCATGTCCTCAGTCGCCAGGATCGCGTCGGTGACCGGCGCCCGCTGAACGTCGTTGCCGTGCTCCAGCACCAGCGTCCGATCGTCCGCCAGGCCCACAGGCACGACTGTATCTATCAGCGCCACCTTCACGCTGCCGTCCGGCCATCGCACCAGTGGTCGCGCCTGCAGCGGCTGCTCCGCGCCGTCGGGTGCTACGAGCCGTAGATTGTCTGTGCTGCTCAGGGCCCCGCGTGGGAAGGGGATGCCGCTGGTGAGCGGGTACCCCGGCGGCATGCGACCCTCGGTGCCTGCGATGCTGAGTTCTACCGCGCCCCTGTCAACGGTGCCTTTGGGGGCTTCGGGCTCACCAGCGAAGAAGCTAACCTCATCGCTGCGGATCGCCTCACCATCAGGCGCGGCCGCCTCGACCGAGCACGCGTAGCGGCGCTCGGGCTCGAGTTCATCCAGGTAGAGCCGGTGGTTCTGCGTGTATTCCTCCTCGGTGATCTCCAGGTCGCCGCAGCGAAGCGTGCAGGCGACCGGCCACGTGCTCCACCAGGTCGCGCGCATGCATTCCTTGTCCCAGTCCCAGCCGACCTCAAGGTCGTGGATCTCGCGCGGCGGCTCCAGGATCGGCGGGCGGTTGAGCAGCAGCACGATGTCCTCCACGATGTGCGGGGAGCCGGCGCTGCTCGCGCGCAGGACGAGCCTCTCGCCGCCCTTGAAGTCCAGCGGCTGGCTGGCAAAGAACAGCCGCTGCCGTCTGTTGTCCTCGCGCGCCGCGAAGCGCCCGACCACCTCCCCGTCCACGGACATCTCGTAGGCCTCGGGCCCCGGGGAATCGTAGACCACCACGCCCGCGAAGAAGCGCCCGGCCTTCGGAACGGTCGCGGTGATGGTGCCCTGCCCGCCGCGCTTGCGCAGCGACGGCCAGCGGTACTCGCTGTGATAGTACTCGAAGCCCTCGTACTCGCAGTCCTGGAAGGAGTTGAGGATCACATTGCGCTCGTCGGCCTGCATCTTCCAGAGCAACTCTGCGCTCTGAGTGACCTCGAAGCCCTCGTTCTCGGTGAGGTCGGCCAGCGTTATCACCTTCTCACGCTCCGAATCGCCGGGTCCTTCCACGTCGGTGTAGCGCAGCGAGTCGCGACTCTCATGCGGCTCGCGCTGCTCGGAGAGAATCTGCATGCGGAACTTCGACCGCCCATCGGCCTGGTTCAGCGGCAGGTCGGCGCAGATGTAGAGCACACCCTCCTCAAGCCCGATGCGCGGTGGGGGGAACTGCGCGCGCTCCTCCTGGCTCAGGTAGAACATCTGACTCGGGCGGCCCATGCTATGACCGTAGGTGGTCTCACAGCCCATCCCGGGCCGCCCGGTCTCGGGGTCGTTGTCCGAGTCAACGTACAGGATGAGGCTGGTGTTGTCGAAGTCGTAGGGTACGGCAAATCCGACCGCCCACAGCCACCGCCCCTGCGCCACGTTGCCGAAGCGCACCCGCGTGAGGTCGAAATGCGCCTGGTCGCCGGTGAGCTTGCCGCTCAGCGGGCTCTCGGCGATGATCTCAAGCTGCTCGGCGAACTCCGGGTC
Organism: uncultured bacterium; assembly: GCA_965603135.1. GTDB lineage: Bacteria > Armatimonadota > Zipacnadia > Zipacnadales > UBA5352 > CBFDBV01. The sequence continues at coordinate 1,151 of CBFDBV010000499.1, read as the reverse complement.
TGTCGCCAGCACCTGCTCCAGCGCGTCGGACATCCCATCCCCGTCCGTATCCTGGGCCGCTGCCAGCGCTCCAGGCCCAACGGCTATGATGCAGACGAGCGCCCACCCAGCAAGCCTTCTCTCGCACCAGTTCGCGTGCCTCATATCAATCGCTCCCATGCAACGGCCCTGCACCCGCGTGGACTGGCACTACGCGCAGATGCGCTCGCACCCACCAAGTTCGTCACAAGCTGACGTCTTCCCTTTGTGCCTGGCACCGCGCCTCCACGGACACCGCGGGAGGACCTCGACGTGTGCGGGGGGAAAGGTCGCCTGACGCGCATCTCAGCCGCTATCGTTTCCCGTTCGTCGTTGGCCGTTAGTCGGATGTCGGTAATCGGATGTCGGTAGTCCCAGGTGATTCTGATGACCATGCGCGAGCGTATTCTGGCTGTGGTGCTGGGCCGCGAGCTGGACCGCGTGCCCTTCGTCACCTATGACAACCTGGGCGCGCCCAACGAGGAAGTATGGGCCGAGATCGGGCGCGGCAACATGGGCATCCTGCGCTGGACTACGCTGCACAGCCTGGTCCATCCTAACTGCCGCTTCCTGACCGAGGACCTCGCAGGCGACGGGGCGCGAGTCAGCCGCAGGACGCTGTGCACACCGGCCGGCGAGCTGACCGAACACCGCGGCTTCGAGCCTGCTTTCGGCAGCGCGCACATCCACGAACACTTCGTCAAGACCCCGGAGGACTACCCGATACTGACCAGCTACCTGCGCGACACCACGGTCGTCGAAGACCTCAGCCGCTACGAGCAGAACCGCAGGGAGCTGGGCGAGGATGGCCTGTCGCTGGTGGCGACGCTGCGCTCGCCCTACCAGCAGTTGTGGGTGCAGTGGGTATCGCTCCAGGACCTCGCGCTCCACCTCTACGACTGTCCCGAGCTGGTCGAGGAGTGTGTCCGCGAGATGGAGCGGATACAGACGCGGGTGTTCGAGATCGTGGCCCGCTCGCCGGCGCAACTGGTGGACGTACCCGACAACGTCACGGCTCCGGCCATCGGGGTCAAGTACTTCGAGAAGTACTGCGTGCCCGCTTACAACGAGTTGGCCGGCATGCTGGCCGAGCGCAAGCTACGCCCGGTGCCGGTGTTCGTGCACATGGACGG
>CBFDBV010000498.1:0-3534 GCA_965603135.1 uncultured bacterium | reverse complement strand
CGCGAGCTTTTCGAGCAGGGCATATTCCCTGCCGTGGACCCGCTGGCATCCACCTCGCGTCTGCTGGAACCTCAGGTGGTAGGGCAGAGGCACTACGACATCGCGCGGAGCGTGCAGGAGATACTCCAGAAGTACCGGGACCTGCGGGACATCATCGCCATCCTGGGCATTGACGAGCTTGCGCCCGAGGACCGGACGGTCGTGCGTCGCGCGCGGCGCATTCAGCAGTTCCTGACCCAGCCGATGTTCGTCGCGGAGGCGTTCACCGGCCTGGACGGCGCCTACGTGCCGGTGGGCGACACCGTTGACAGCATGGAGGCGATCCTCAGCGGCGAGCACGACGACCTGCCCCAGGACGCATTCCGCATGGTCGCCACCATCCAGGACGTGCTGGCGAAGGCCAGGGGCAAGTAGGCGGGAGGACGGCGATGCCGGAGTCATTCGCCCTGCGGCTGGCGACGCCTGAGGAGGTGCTGCTGGAGGAGCAGGTGGTGAGCCTGCGGGCCCCCGCGGTGGAGGGACAGCTCGGCGTGCTGGCCGGACACGCGCCGATGGTGGCGGAGTTGACGGTTGGCGAGCTGATTGTGACGGAGCAGTCGGGGAGTGCGAGGTACTTCTCGACCACCGGCGGGGCGCTGCGGGTGGAGCGAGACGGCGTGACGGTACTGGCCGATGCCGCCGAGGAGGCGGATGGCATAGACGTTGAGCGAGCGCGCAGTGCGCTGGAGCGGGCCCGGGAACGTCTGAGACGGCCCTGGGCCGCACCTGACGTAGATTCCCTGCGAGCCGAGCTGGCCCTGGCCCGAGCCCTGAATCGCCTGGAAGTGGCGGCGCGCGTTGGGGGTCGAGGCTGACGCCGGGCAGCATCCGGCCGGGGCAGGCAGGAATCCCTCGGCCGTCGGCGAACCTCCTAGAGAGAGCGGGCAGCGCACGCTCCCGGACGCCGTTGCGGGACGGTATGTGCTGTACGCTCTCGAGCGCACAGGCGAGCGCTGTCCGTCGGCGCCGGATGCCGGTCAGAAGCAGCTTGGCCTGCACGTAGCAATACTCGTGCCACGAAACAGCTCAACAGCCATCAGTGCAACGACGGTCGGCGACCTGTCGCCTGTCCCGCCGAGGCGGGATGCGCCGCGAAGGGCGAACGAAAGAGAGAGAGCAATGGAGAGGCTTTACATCACCGGAGGCAAGCGCCTGTCGGGCTCAGTGGCCATCAGCGGCTCCAAGAACGGGTCGCTGCCTCTGCTCGCCGCCTCGCTGCTCATTGACGGGGAGGTAGTGCTGCGCAACATCCCGCACATTGACGACGTCAATACGATGATAGCAATGCTCCGGGCTCTGGGCGCGGAGTGTGATTTTGCGGTGGACGGTGTGCTGCGCATTGACGGTTCGAGTGTCTCATCGGTCCGGGCGCCTTACGACCTGGTGCGCAAGATGCGGGGGTCGTTCTACGTGGCGGGCCCGTTGCTGGCGCGCTTTGGGGAGGCACAGGTGCCGCTGCCGGGGGGCTGCGTCATAGGGACAAGGCCAGTGGACTTCCACATCAAGGGCTTCAAGGCGCTGGGGGCGGAGGTCGAGGAGAAGTACGGAGAGATGCGCGGCAGGGCCACCTCGCTGCGGGGGGCGCGCATCTATATGGACCCGCGGCTGCGCAGCGTCGGCGCCACGATCAACCTGATGCTGGCCGCCACGCTCGCCGAGGGTGCCACGATCATCGAGAACGCGTCGCGAGAGCCGGAAGTCGTGGACTGCCAGCGCTTTCTGACCGCCTGCGGGGCCGAGATGGAGGGCATCGGGACGACAACGCTGGTCATCAACGGTGTGGAGAAGCTGCACGGGTGTGAATGGCGGGCGATATCCGACCGTATGGAGGCAGGCACCTTCCTCATCGCCGGCGCTCTCACCCAGGGAGCCGTCACTGTCGAGCAGGTAGAGCCCGAGCATATGGAGATGGTCATTGATCTGCTGCGCCAGACCGGCGCCTACGTGGAGTTGGCGGAGGACGCGGTCACGCTCCAGACCAACGAGCGCGCGCAGGCCGTGGATGTGATGACCGCACCCTATCCGGGATACCCGACCGATCTGCAGCCGGCCACCGGTGTGCTGATGGCCACGGCGCTGGGCACGAGCGTGATCGAGGAGACGGTATTCGACGCGCGCTTCAACTACGTGGACGAGTTGGCGCGTATGGGCGCTGATGTGCGCGTGATGGAGGGCCTCGCCATCTTCAAGGGAGTGCCGCAGCTCTACGCGGCTCCCGTCGAGGCGACTGACATCCGCGCCGGCGCGGCGCTCATCCTGGCGGGGCTGGCCGCCGAGGGCACCACGGAGCTGACGGGCGGGTACCTGGTGGACCGCGGCTACGAGGACGTCGTGGGCAAGCTCCGCCGCCTGGGCGCGGAGATCCACCGAGAGCGCCCTTCGGGCGCAGCAACGGCAGCAACGACAGCTACGAGCGGCGAGCAGCGGCAGTAGATAAGGGGCGTAAGCTCGCAGCTCGTAGCTGTGGTGGCCGGAGGTGGCACCCAACAGGGACTATGTTTGGCTTTGGGGATCGTCTTGGGATAGACCTGGGCACAGCCACGATCGTGGTCTACGCGCACGGGCGCGGGATCGTGATCCGGGAGCCGTCGGTGGTGGCCACAGACGGGCCGGGCGGCAAGGTGCTGGCGGTCGGCGAGGATGCGCAGGCGATGCTGGGTCGCACGCCCGGCAGCATCGTCGCCAAGCGGCCTTTGCGCGACGGGGTCATCGCCGACTACTCCGTGACGCGCGAGATGCTGGCCTACCTGATTCGTAAGGCGTGCGGCCCGCGCGCGCGCATCTTCAAGCCTATGGCCGTCATCTGTGTCCCCTCGGCAGCCACCAGCGTTGAGCGGCGGGCCGCTCTCGACGCCACGCGCGCCGCGGGCGCCGGCAAGGTCATCCCCATCGAGGAGCCGATGGCGGCGGCCATCGGGGCCGGCCTGCCCATCGCCTCCGCGGGCGGCAACATGGTGGTGGACATTGGCGGCGGCACCACGGACATCGCGGTCATCTCTCTGGGCGGCATCGTGGTCAGCGATTCGCTGCGGCTTGGTGGCAACCATCTCGACGAGGCCATCACTCGGCACATCAAGCGCGTATACAACCTCGAGATCGGCGAGCGCACCGCCGAGAGCATCAAGATGCAAATAGGTTCGGCCTATGAGATGGAGGAGGAGTGTGAGGCTGAGGTGCGGGGGCGAGACGTGGTCACGGGCCTGCCCAAGACCGTGGCGGTCAGTTCCGTCGAGATACGCAGCGCGATGTCCGAAGGCGTCTCGGCCATCGTTGACGCAGTCAAGAGCATCCTGGAGCGAACTCCGCCCGAACTCGCTGCCGACACCATCGAGCGGGGCGTCACCCTCACCGGCGGCGGCGCGCTGCTCAGAGGGACGGACCGGCTCCTGGAGCTGGAGACGGGCATACCGGTGCGGGTCGCCGATGACCCCATCTCCTCGGTCGCGATGGGCACCGGCAAGGTGCTTGACGAAGCAGCCATCTTCAGCGGCCGCG
>CBFDBV010000497.1:0-3535 GCA_965603135.1 uncultured bacterium | reverse complement strand
ACATCGCCCAGCGGCCGGGCACGGACATCCCGCTGCTCAACGCGATGATGAAGGTGATCATTGACGAGGGCCTTCACGATGAGGAGTTCGTCGCCTCCCGAACCGAGGGCTTCGAGGAGCTGAAGGAGACGGTCAGCAAGTACGATCCCGAGGAGGTCGCTGAGGTCTGCAAGGTGCCCGCCGAGGACATCCGCAAGGCGGCGCGGATGTACGCCACCGCCGACAAAGCGGCCATCTTCTACACGATGGGTATCACCGAGCACACCTGCGGCACGGACAACGTCCGCACCATCGCGAACCTGGCGATGCTCACCGGCCACGTGGGCCGGGAGAGCACGGGCGTGAACCCCCTGCGCGGGCAGAACAACGTGCAGGGCGCCTGTGACATGGGCACCATGCCGGACTGCTATCCCGGTTATCAGAAGGTCGCGGACGAGGAGATCACGCGCAAGTTCTCCGAGGCCTACGGCACCGAGCTATCCACCGAGCCGGGCCTGACCATTACCGGGATGCTGCACGCAGCCCATGAGGGGAAGCTGAAGGGCCTGTACGTGATGGGCGAGGACATCGTGGTCAGCGAGCCGTTCGAGGCCTTCACGAAGGAGGCGCTGGGCAAGCTCGAGTTCATGGTGGTGCAGGACATCCTCCCGTGCGAGACGGGCAAGCTCGCCGACGTGGTGCTGCCGGCGGCGAGCTTCGCGGAGAAGGACGGGACCTTCACCAACACCGAGCGGCGCATCCAGCGCGTCCGCCAGGCGATCCCGCCCATCGGCGACAGCAAGCCCGACTGGCAGATTCTGTGCGAGGTGGCGAATCGGCTCGGCTATGAGTGGCACTACGACCATCCCTCCGATATCTGGGACGAGATGGCCGCCCTGACGCCGCTGATGGCGGGCGTCAGCTATGAGCGGCTGGAGGGCGAGGGGTTGGCCTGGCCCTGCCCAACACCGGATCACCCCGGGACCAAGTTCCTGCACGAGGGCAAGTTCACGCGCGGCCTGGGCAAGTTCTGGCCGCTGGAGCACCGGCCTCCGGCGGAGGAGCCGGACGAGGAGTATCCGCTCGTGCTCTCCACCGGTATCACGCTCTATCATTACAACGCGGGGACGATGACCCGGCGGTCCTCGGCCTCGAACGAGCGGCAGCCGGAGGCCTTTGTCGAGATCAATCCCGAGGATGCCCAGGCTCTGGGCGTGGCGATGGGCGACAAGGCCACGGTGACGACCCGCCGCGGCGAGGTCACGGTCGTGGCCTACGTGACCGACCGGGTCAAGCCCGGCGTCATCTGGATGCCCTTCCACTGGGCGGACCAGGCTGCGAACGTCTGCACCATTGACGCCTACGACGACATCGCCGAGACCGCCGAGTACAAGGTGTGCGCCGCTCGCTTGGCGAAGGCGAAGGTCGTGCAGGGGACGAGGAGCCAGGACGAGTGATGCGACGCGGCTTCACTCTGATTGAGCTGCTGGTCGTGATCGCCATCATCGCCATCCTTGCCGCGATCCTGTTCCCGGTGTTTGCGCGCGCGCGCGACAAGGCGCGGCAAACCGCCTGCCTCTCCAACCTGCGGCAGATGGGTATGGCGATGATCCAGTACGTCGCCGACTACGATGGCGTCTATCCGTACAACCTGGGGCCGAGGGCAAGCGACTCCGGGGGCGTTGAGAACTACTATGATGGCGCGCCCTACGTGCGGGTGCTCATGCCCTACATGAAGAACGACCAGCTTCCGTTCTGCCCCTCGCTGCGTGAGCAGCCCGATGACCTCGGGCCGGAGAGCAACTACGAGGTCAACGCGATGATCGTCGTCAACATCTTCGGGGGCTCGTCGCGACCACATGATGGGCCGGTGACCGACAGCGACATCGCGGATCCGTCGAACGTCTTCATCTTCCAGGACTACAAGGGCGATGGCTCCGGCAAGGTTCACTTCAACGGCCGCAACTACGCCTGTTGCGACGGCCGGGCCAAGTGGAAGAAGGCGGGGATGCGCGGCGAGGGTGCCATCGGCGGGCGATGGTGGAAGTGAACGACGGGGGATGGGGAAGAGCACTCGAGGCCTCTCACGGCAGCACAGCCGCCGCTACCGTTAGCCGTCGTGCGCCGTCGTTAGCTGCCTTTCCCCGCTTCCAGGATGCCCATCCCCAGGGATTCGGCCAGCACGCGCAGCGCTGGTGAGTGATCCCCGTAGACCACCCCGTGATGGTCCCCGATGAGGCAACGGTGCATGAAGTCCTCGACGTGCGGCGTCTCTACCTCAAAGCAGCGCTCGGTCTCGCGGGTCACGCCGGTGAAGAATGAAATGCTCTCAAGGTTGCGGTCGAAGCGCGCCACGGTGGCGTCGAAACCGGCCGGGACCGAGCAGTAGGAAGCGCAGCCCGTGCCGCGGTTCTGGTAGTCGGTCAGCCAGTAGCCCGCCAGCTCATCCCTGGAGCCGTCCATGTTCGGTGCCGCGGAGGCGTGCTCGACGGCGATCCAGCCCTCGTCAGGATTCACGCGCCCGATGTTGCCCAGGAAGGCCGGCAGCCCGGAGACGTAGGTGAGCGCGCACAGCCCGAGCAGGCCGCACACGTCGCCCTCGCACGCCGCCGGGATGCCGTCAAAGCGCAGCGTGGTCAGCGACATGCACGGGCCGTAAAAGCGGCCGAACTTCTCCATGGTGAGCTCGTCCCAGTCCCGGCAGTCAATGGTGAAGGCGTTCGCGCCGGCCTCATCTATCATCTGCCTGATGGCCAGATAGACCTTGGCGATCTCCACGATGTCAGGCTCGATCGCCTCGCGCGCCTCGATGCGCTCGGCGCCGGCGAACCAGGCGTCGGCCTGTTCGCGCGCGGCCCCCTCATTGGCGGCCTGGTACGCCCCCATGAACGCGTCTATGCTGCGCAAGACGGGCTCGACGCCGAGCCTCTGTTGGAGAAGGTCCGCGTCAGCAATGCTGGCTGCCTGCGAGGGGGACGGGAAGGCGTCACCGATGATGAGCATAGTGGTCTCGCTCAGGCGCTTCTTCGCGGCCAGGCCGGCGATCATGCCGGCAAGCTCGGTCATGTTCAGCGCAAGGCGCGCGTCGCAGCCTCTGCTGTGGAGGTAGCCGTAGACGTCAGTCATGACCGCGCCGGGGTAGTTGTCCATGTTGTGCAGGATCACTGGCACGGGTGACTGCTCGAGCGCGGTCGCCGCCCAGGTGGAGGCAAGCAGTTCAGAGTAGGCGCAGAGGACCACGTCCGCCTCAGCGGCCAGCTTCAGCAGTTCCGCCGTCTGTTGCCTGTCCTCGAGCGTGTACAGCTCCGCTAGGTGCACTCCCTGCAACTGCTCGCGGTACGTGTCCAACTTCTCCGGGATTCTGTCCTGCGGACGCCATCTGCGCCCGTGCTTGTGCTCAGGGTGCCCCCACACCAGTCCGGTGAATGCGACCGGCAGTACCTTCAGACTCATGATGCTGCGCTCCCTGTTTGCGTGTAGTCAGTGGCTGTGGATGAAGTCGCGAATGAACTCGGCCTGCTCGGGGTGCTGGTCAATGAGGCAGGTCGCCAGGATG
>CBFDBV010000496.1:0-3559 GCA_965603135.1 uncultured bacterium | reverse complement strand
TCGCGGGCACTATCCGGACGCAGCCGGACAACTTCCCGCGCCCCTTTCTCCGCCTCAGTCCAGTTCTCAAGCTCAAAGTGTGCGGCGCCTAGCGCAGCCCACCCGCTCACGTCTTCTGGGTTCTCCTGCAGCCACGCCTCCAGAAGCTCAATGGCCTCCTGGTGCTCTCCGTGGCTGATGAGTTCCTTCGCCTGGGTGACAACGTCTTGTCCCTGCTCCTCCACCAGGATCACCTGCCCGCCGAGCCCACGCCTTGCATCCTCGCTTTACCGGCCCCGACTGAATCTGTATAATGCTCCTTGTAGTGGGGCGCTAGCTCAAGAGGGAGAGCACCGGGTTGATACCCTGGAAGATACGGGTTCGAGTCCCGTGCGCTCCACTACAAGTTTTTCTGCGCAAGGGGTTTACTTTTTCAGGCGCTTCGCCTATAATCCTAGTGGGTATCAACCCGGTTGCGATTCCCAATTGAGTGGGATCGGAACCCAAGTCTTAGCACAAGGGGGCAGGGCAACACCTGGCCCCTTGCTGCTGTACGGGTAGCTCGGGTGCAGCGATAGCTGTCACGACCACGATGGCCCCCCTGGGGGCGTGTGGCGTCGCTGGCTGCACAACGGCGTCGGGCTGGAAGCCCGACCTACGCGTTGGCGGGGCTCCTGAAGCACCGTTCCCCATCCGCATTCGCTGAAGCTACGGCGGACAAGTTGCCCTCTGCCCATTCCCGATTCCCCATTCCCTATTCCCTATGCCCTATTCCCCATCCCTATTCCCCGCCGTTACACCATCGCTCGACGCCCAGGGTCAGACCCTTGGCCCCCTCCATGATCTCACTCATCTTGACCTTCTCGCCGGTGGAGTGCGCCTGCACGATGTCCGCCGCTCCGTAGACCACGGTGGGCAGGTTCGCGAGCTTGGCATACAGTCGCGCGTCGCAGCTTACATTCCAGCCGAAGATCTCGGAGTCCACGCCGAACTCGCGCACCGCCGTGCTGAGCGTCACCGGCAGCGGGTGATCACCGGGGAACTCGTAGGAATCGTTGTGCAGCTTCGGGTAGGTCAGCTCGAAGTGTTCCTTCAGCCACTCGTCGTCGGTCCTCATCACCGCCGCCAGAAGCTCCTCCTTGACTTGATCCATGCTCTTGTTGGGCAGGAAGCCGACGCCGCCCTGCATCACACACTCGGCCGACACCATTGATGGCCAGCCCTCCGCGAGGATGGTGCCGATACATATCTGCACCGGCGCCTCGTAGCGCTCGAAGAGCGGATAGTTGGCGCTGTCGGCGATCAGTTCCTTCTCGTACTCCAGCATGCGGGCGATGACTTCCATCATCTTCTCGATGGCGTTCTCACCCTCGTTGCGGCGTCCCATGTGCATTGATTTGCCGGTGGTCTTGGCGTGGAACCAGATGGCACCCCGGTTGGCGGGGAAGACATTGAGACTCGAGCCCTCGCCTACGACCACGCCGTCCGCCTGACAGCCCTGCCGAATCAGCGCGAGTGCTCCGTTGCCGCCTACCTCCTCCTCTATGACCAATTGGGTCTCCAGGTCGCCGGCAAGCTCGATCCCAAGGTCGCGCAACGCCGCAAGCGTCACCAGAATAATGACCACCTGGCCCTTGTCGTCCATTGCGCCGCGGCCGGTCACATATTCCCCGTCCCACTGCGGGTCGAAGGCCTCAGTCCACTCAGCCTGAGGGACGACATCAGTGTGCGCCTGAAGAATCAGGCTCCGGCCGCCACCCTTACCCTTCTGCATCGCCACCACGTTGTACCGGCCCTCGTAAGACTGCTCATTCTCGTTGTGACTGTACTCCGGGTCGTCGAAGATATCGTCCGGAATCTCGCGGTACTCCGCCTCCAGCCCCAGCTCCTTGAGCAAGTCGAGCACATACGCCTGCACCTCCTGCTCGTTGCCCTGGACGCTGGGGAAGCGGATCATATCCGAGAGCCACTCGCGGGCCTCGTCGTCGTACTTGTCAACGGCAGCGGATACGTCCTGCGGCGTCAGTTCACTCAACTCGTGTCACTCCGATCACACAGGACAGTCGTCGTGTCGGGCTGGAAGCCCGACCTACGCGTTGTTGCATTTTGCGTCGTCGTGTCGGGCCCGCCTTCGCCAAGGCTACGGCGGGCAAGCCTGGAAGCCGAACCTACAAGGGCGAGCGGGTCACGCACGCCCCATCGGGCGAGACAGGCAATACCATGCCCTCGGCGCTGACCCCGGTCTCGGCGAAGGCATTCACCATCGCCTGCTTGACTTCCTCCCCGTGATCGGAGACGAATGCGGCGACAGTCGGGCCGGAGCCGCTAAGACAGGCGCCGTGAGCGCCGGCGCCGAGCGCGGCGTCAATGACCTCCTGCATCCCCGGCACCAGGTGCGCGCGGTGCGGCTGGTGCAGCCGGTCTCGCATCGCCTCGCCCAGCAACCCGAAGTTGCCCGACACGAGCGCCGCCACAACCAGGCTGGAGCGGGTGAGATTGAAGACCGCGTCCGCATGGCTGACCGTCTCAGGCAGGACGCGGCGGGCCTCGGGCGTGCTGACCGCATGATCGGGGATGGCCACCACACACTTGAGGCCCGGCGCGACCTCCAGCCGCTGGACGAAGACCTCGCCCTGGGCCACGCAGCAGACCGTCAAGCCGCCCAGCAGCGCCGGCGCCACGTTGTCCGGATGGCCCTCAACCTCGGCGGCCACGTCCACCATCTGTTTGTGCGACAGTCCGAGCGAGAGCAGCTCGTTGCCGGCGACGATGCCGCCCACGATGGCCGCCGAGCTGCTGCCCAGGCCGCGAGCGAGCGGAATCCGGTTGACCTGCCCGAGCGCGACCGGAGGCAGCTCCTCACCGGCCGCCGCGGCGGCGGCACGCGCGGCTTCCAGGACCAGGTGCGAGTCGTCGGTGGGCAGCGCATCGGCCCCGTGGCCCTCGATGCCCACCCGCAGCTCGTCCGCCAGCGAGAGAGCCACCTCGTTGTGAAGACCCAGCGCCAGGCCGAGGCAATCGTACCCGGGGCCGAGGTTGGCGGTGGTGGCGGGTATCTGCACCCCGACGGAACGAGCATCGGAAGCGCTCACCGGCAGCCACCTCCGTCCGACGAGAGATAGCGCCTGGGCAGCCGAGAGGAAAGGCGGCCTGCGATCTCCTCCACGATGGTGCCCGCGCGCGTGGACAGCTCCTCGACAGTCACCTGCTCATCTCCCTGACGGCCGATGAGCACGACCTCGTCGCCCACCTTCGCCCCCGGCGCATCGGTCAGGTCCACCGTGATCGCGTCCATCGAGACCAGACCCACGAGCGGGCAACGGCGCCCACCCACGAGCACGTCGGCGTTGTTCGACAGCGTCCGCGGGTAGCCGTCCACGTAGCCCAGCGGTACGATCCCGATGCGGCTGTCGCGCTCGGCGCGCCAGGCGCAGTTGTACCCCACCGGCGCACCGGCCTCGACCGACTTCACGGTCGCCAGGGAGCCCTTCAGGGCGAGCGCCGGGCGCAGGTCGGGCATCAGCTCGGGGTCGAATCCCGGATTGAGCCCGTAGAGAATCGCGCCCGGGCGCACCGCGTC
>CBFDBV010000495.1:0-3569 GCA_965603135.1 uncultured bacterium | reverse complement strand
CCACTGAGACCATCGCCCCCTCGACCTGCTCCTCGTTGCAGATGTTGACCAGCCAACCGCGCGCATCGTCATTGTCGAGCCGACACAGCTTGGCCCGCACCCGCTCGTCGCTGACGGTCAGGCCCAGGTCATCCATGAACCGCCCGCGATACAGCAGCGGCCCCGTCTCCTGCCGCAGCCGGATGACCCGTTTGCAGTGTTCCATGAACTCCGGGGAGCGCTTGAATATGTCGAACCGGCACCCGAACAGGAAGGCCTCGTTGATGATCTGCTCGTGGGTCATCGGGCCCTGGTTGCCGTTCGCCAGGCCCAGATAGATGACGTGCTCGGGGAAGGTGTAGCGGAGGACCTCCACCCCAACGCGCGGCCATCCGTCGGGCCGGTTGCCCCCGCGCGAGATCAGGAACATATCTACGTATTGGGCGTAGATGTCCGCGTAGCCCTCGGTGGCAAGCGCGAAGTTGGGCTCGGTCGCCTGGCCGTCGGTCTTGAGGCGGCGGAAGTTCTCCAGGTGCCCGCGTCCCCACGCACCCACGCAGTCGTCATGCCCGTGCCCCTTCGCGAAACAGACCTGCGCCGTAGCTGCTCCCACCTGGTCCACGTACATCGCGTCCACGCCGTACTGCCTGACGTACTTGCCCACGATGTAGTGGTGCAGGTAGTCCTGCCAGCCCTTCGCGTGCGAGCACATCAGAAAGAACGCGCCCGGGTAGGGCGAATCGTCGCCCTGCGGCTTGGCGTACTGCGGCACATATGAGCCGTCGGCTCTGACCACGCCCCAGCTATGAGCCTCGCGGTCCCAGTCGGGGATGAAGACGCCCTCCGGCAGCAGGCCGTCGTAGCACTGGCGCAGCTTCGGGTAGCGCGGGTTCCACGCCTGGCCGTTGGTGTAGAAGCCGATATGACCGCCCGCGTCGCGCACGTAGCCGATGGCCTGCGCGAACTCGGCCTCGGTGCCGTAGCGCGGGTCAGGGAAGTACAGGCGGTTGCAGCAACTCTCGCCGGCGGTCAGGCCGACCATCATCTGTCCCCAGTTCTCGACATAGTCCAGCCCCAGCTCCCGCGCCAGCCGGTAGCGCGCCGGGAGGTCCTTGAGGAAGTTGCTCCCGCGCCCGCTGCCCAGCCAGCCGTCGGCCTCCACGACCCAGTCGGGCGGCTGATAGGGCTTCATCCAGCCGTAGAGCCACTCGCGGTATCTGTCGGCGGCCCAGTGCCAGTCGCCCTCGTGCGGCGCGATGACGAAGTCCTCCGTCCTGAAGGTCACGCCCGTGCGGATGCGCGGCATCTTGCTCATACCGATCGTGACGGTCCCGGCCCCCTCATCCGACCGCGCGAGCACCTCGCCCAGCAGCACCGTCTCGTCCTCCGAGGCCAGGTAGAGTCCCTGGGCGTGGTCGCCCTTCTCGTACACATCCAGGCAGTTCATCCCGGCTCTGCCGCTGGGGTAGAGCGCGCGGCCCGGGGCCCTGAGCGCGGGCCTTTCGATGATCCTTTGCCCCCAGCCGGGCCACATCAGCCAGTCGTCGGTCTCGTCAGGGCCGATGCGCACCCCGGGGATGATGGGGAAGTGCACCTCGACGATGTCAATCCCCTGTGCGTCATTCGCCACTTCGACCCACCAGGTGGGCAACCCGTCGGGCGGCAGCTCGCCGTGACAGCGCACATGGACATCACCGCCGGGGGCCTCGACCGTGTACCGCAGGTCAATCCCCGGCCGAACACCCATCCACTCGTAGCCCTCGAAGCTGACGCTCTCGTCCGGTAGCGCCTGCACCGTGTCGCCGCCGTGGGCGAGATAGTCGAGCCGGAAGGGCAGCCCCGCACCCAAGGCCACCTGCGTATCCGTCGCCAGGTTGCGGATGCCGATGAGCTGCCCGTCGGCGAGGCCGAAGTCGAAGGCGACGCGCTCGTCGGCCAGCGTGATCTTCCACGGCCCACCCTGGTAGGTGATCGTGATGGCGCTGATGGCGTCCTTCAGGGCCAGGCCGGAGGTCAGACGGACGCGGATCCGGTCAGAGGCGTCGCCGGCCACGGGCAGCGAAGAGAGGTCGCCCTTGGGGGCCTCGCGCCAGGTCTCGCCCCCATCGAGCGAGGCTTCGTACTTGCCGATGATGCTGCGGCCCAGGGGCGTCCACCAGTCCTCTTCGCCGACGCGAAGCCAGCGCCTCACCTGCCCCGGGCGCAGCTCGGGGGTGGTGATGACCATCTGCGCAGGCGGCTGTGCTTGAGCTGCGCGATTCATGTCCTCGTCGGTGGGCGTGTAATCGGCGGCAGCCAGCAGCGCCAGGTCAAGCTGTGTCCCATCCTCGCGCCAGCGCACCGTGATCCTGTGCGTGCCGGCGGCAAGCTCCCAGACCGGCCCCCCCAGCCAGTGCCAGACGCCGATGACCTTGGGCCCCTCGGTGTTGCCGAAGACCTGCTCCTCTTCATCATCGCAGCCCAGGTAGAAGGAGTTCGCCCCGATGTCGGGCCAGAAAGTCCGTACCCAGAGACGGTAGGTCCCGTCCGCCGGAACGCTGACTGCAAAGACCGCGGCCGCCCCTGTGCCACGGTACGTGCCGTTGGGCACGTGTAGGTAGCTCCCGCCACTGACCGCTTCATCCTCGACCTCTGCCACGGGGCCGAGGATGTCGCTCGCAAGCTCGGCCTCCATCCGCAGCGGCTCCCCGGGTTGCGCTTGGTACGTTTGCAGGGGCACGATGCCGGCCCTGGTGAGCGTTGCGCCCTCAAGCTCGCACTCCGCCAGGGGGACGTCCCAGCGCTGCTCGGCCTCCTGCGCCCAGCCTTGGATGGCGGCAGCCAGCAGCAGTACCAGGGTCGCGCCCGTGCTGTGACGCATCGCTACTCAGCTCCTGTGTCTGGGGGGCCCAGGGCGGGGACCATCGTCGCCACCCAGTCGGGCTTCATTGAGACCAGCGGCGTCAGGTCGCCCGTCAGATATATGTCTACATCATCCAGGATTGTGGTCTCGTCCTTTGCGATACTGATGCGCCACGGCTTGCCGCACAGCTCGGGCGCGGGCTGGACCTTGAGAGCCTCCCACTGAGCTATCTCGCCCGCCGCCTGCGCGGCGACCGCTCCCTGGGGACTAATGACCTGGATGGCCGCACCCTCCATCGGGCTCTCGCACCAGGCGCGCACCTCGAACTGCTCGCAAGCAGCGGGCACGAAGAAGTACAGGTCACCCGCGAACTGGTTCACCCTGAGCCAGTGGGCTTCCGATGCGAGATAGCAGTGCGGGATGTCGGTGGTCACAACGTAGCGATTGAGGCCCGAGTCGAGGCGGAGCAGACAGGGGCCTGCGGCATATACCGGCAGCGAGAACTGCCGCTCGCTCCCCAGGCCGACGATCCCCTCTTGGAGCAGGCGGTTCTCTTCGTCGGAAAGCTCGAAGCTGAGCGGGGTCACGTAGTGGTGCATCGTCTGGCTGTTGAGAGTGATGTTCCCGCTGGCGGGACTATCAGGGACCAACATGAGCATGGCCTCCCTGCGCAAGCCCGGCGACTGGATCGCCTCGGGAGGCGGGCCTGTCGGCTGCTCGGCGGGAGGTTGCTGAGGCTGAGCGGTCT
>CBFDBV010000494.1:0-3576 GCA_965603135.1 uncultured bacterium | reverse complement strand
AGCCGCGTCATCTGCGCCAGGTTCATCCGCCCCAGGTAGCGCAGCGCCGGGACCTGGCACGCTATCACCAGCAAGAGGGCGAAGACCACGGAGATGATGTAGGTCTGCGGCGCGATGTAGCACTGGATGGTGAACAGTTCGGTCTCCCAGAGCTTGACGATGCCTCTGGTCATCAGCATCCCCGCGGGCACACCGACGATGACGCCGAGCGCTGCGGACGCGAGATTCTCGATGGTCATCATCCACTTGACCTCGTTGTGCTCGACGCCGAGGGCCCGCAACGAGGCGATCTCAGAGCGCCTCTCGAAGGCGTTGGTGGCGATGGTGTTGTAGACGATGGCCACTGTCAGCACGGCGGCGAACAGCACCATGATACCGATGAAGGCGTAGCTCAGCGCCATCTGCTGCTCAATTTGCCTGCGTATCTCGAAGGTGGTCTCGACGATGACCGCGTCCGGCAGGTCGTAAGCGCGTCGGGCGACCGCCTGTTCATATCCGGGCTTAGCCTTGATCACCATTCCGGTGACCGTCCCCGGTGGGATGCCGAGCCGCGAGCCGAAGATGCGCGCCAGCGCCCGCTGCGGCATATACGTGCCGGAACCCATGGGCTGCTCGACGCGCGAGGCCACGCGCACGGGTCGCTCCAGCCGCAGCTCGCGCGAGTTGTAGGCGTACTCGACCTTGGCGAGGTCGCCGCGCTCGAGGGACAGAAGACGCGCTGCGGTCTCGCTGGGGAAGAGCCCCTCGCCGGTCATACGCAGGGGGCGTCCGCGCATATCGCGGAAACTCTGGAGCTTGCTGTCGGGCGGTACTCCGGATATTACCGTGTCGTGCGCGCGGCCACCGTGCGTCAGCTTCACCGGCACGCCCAGGGTGCCCTCGGCCCACTGAACCTGGGGCCAGTTCTCCACCTGCCCGATCACGATGTCGCTCACCGGCCGGGCGAAGCCCACGTCCACGTCGTAGTTGCGGACCTTGGTGAAGTAGTAGTCTATCGCGTACCACATGGCGTCCATCATCGCCATCGAGCTCATCATGAGCATGATCCCGGCGGCGACGCCCAGCACAGTGTAGAAGGTTCGATGCCGCTGGCGGAACAGATTGTTGAGGGGGACCTTGAGCACGAAGGATGCGCCCCGCTCCAGCCAGGCCAGGACCGCCGGCGGCTTGCGGAAGGCTCCGGCTACCATCTCCAGCCGCATGGCCTCCGCCGGTGTCATCGCCGCCGCCGCCAGGGCTGGCCTCAGCCCGGCGAGGGCGCAACTACCCAGCGCGATGGCCAGGCCCAGCGCTCCTACCCTCAGCCCGGACGCCATCACCACAAATGGCACGCCAAGCGTGCCCAGGTAGAACTGCGTCAGCAGATAGCCGAGGTACTGCCCCAGCAGCACCCCCGGCAGGGCGCCCGCCAGCCCCGTCAGCGTCGCGAAGGCCAAGTATTGCAGTCCAACACGTCTCGCCGACAGCCCTGATGCCCGCAGGAACCCTATCTGTTGCCGCTCGCGCGCGACAGTGCGCGCCGCAGTGCTGTAGACCGTCATCGCTGCCATCCCTATGAATAGGGCGGGGAAGATGATCGCGAACTGCTTGAGACCCTCCCGATCCTCGTCCAGCAGCGCCCGGCTCGGCTGGTCCTCCTGAGGCATCGGCGTCTCGGCCCCGAACCGTCGCAACTCCGCGTGCATTGCCCGCATAATCTGCTCGCGGCGCGCGGGCTCGGTCAGCACGCACACCTCGTTTATCATGCCCTGCATATCCAGCAGGCTCTCGAGCTGTCGCCGCCGCATCCACATGACCCCGAAGCTGTCGGGGGTCGGGAACAGGTTCTCCTTGCTGCCCACCACATAGAGGTACTCCGGCGAGGACACGATCCCAGCGATGCTGAACTGCCGCCGCACGCCCTCGACGACAGGGTAGATGCTCTCCCCAGGCTTGTAGTTGTGGGCATCAGCGAAGCCGTGCTCCAGCAGCACCTCTCGCCGATCCGGCGGCCCCAGGTAACGCCCGCGCAGCACGACCAGCTTGTTGATGCGGGGCAGGCCCTGGTCGGGAACCGAGATGATCCGCCCGGTGGTCACCTTCCGCCGCCCGGCCCCCTGCTCCACCCGGATTTCGCTCCTGAGGCGGCCCGCAACGTGCCGCACGCCCGGAATCGCGGCCAGCCGCTTCACCGTCTGCTCCGGCGCCGACACCATCTCGACGCTGAAGTCGGCCAGCTTGAGCTTGTCATAGCACACGTCGTACGAGGCGCCGAGGCTCTCGTAGCTCAGGTAGTAGCTGTGGTACATCGCGATGCCCAGCGTCATAACAACCATGACGCCTATCACCTGGGCGCGGTAGGCCCCCAGGTCCCTGATGAGCTTCAACCACAGCCTCGACATTGCGTTGATCGCCTCGGTAGACACACCGACCGCGCTGCCTGAGTCGCTCTCCGGCCCGCGCCGCTATTCGAGGATGAAGGCCAGCAGATCCGTCGGCTCATGCCCCATGAGACAGTAGGCCCTGAACACGTGCTCCTGCGTCAATCCCGCCTCCTGCGCGGCATCAATCTTGAAGGCATCGCACGCCGGAAGGTAGCAGCGAACCGAACGCGCTCCTGCCGCCAGCGCCTGCTCCGCGACCGAGCGAATCAAGGTCGGCGCCTCCTCGTGGTAGCTGGGATGGACCAGCAAGTCGAGCACCTTAGCGCGCGCCTCGCACGGGGAGCCTGCCGCCAGCGCGAAGGCGTAGCCGACCACGTGCCTCTCGTCGGTCTCCAGCACCGCGAAGATGCCCTTGCCATCCTCCACGGCCTGGTAGATGCGCACGAAGTCCGGGTAGGCCGCCGCCAGGAAGACGCGATGCCAGGAGGAGCTCATACCCCTGACCGCGTCGCACTGATGGAGTATCTTGTCCACCTTCGCCCGGTCGCCCATGTGCGCCATCCGGGTATGCGCCGGACGTGCCGAGCCGAAGAACATGCGCTGGAGTTGGGCGAAGTCGGCGGCGAGGATCGGCTTGATGTACCCCTGCGGGCCGATCGGCGCGTGCTCGGGATAGAGGGGCACGAACCCGTGGCTTGCGTACATGCGCTGGGCGCTGGGAGTGCCCGTGCCGCAGAAGAGGGCCTGGCCGGGCCCCGCGTTGAAATCGCGCATGCAGACTTCCATCAGGGCCGAGGCCGCGCCCTTGCCGCGGTGCTCGGGCTCAGTGTAGACGTGCCCGAAGACGCCCACGTCCAACGTGTCGCGCGCCAGCATATACCCCATCTGCGAGATGATGCGGCCCTCAAGCTCGCCGACGAAGAAGCGGTCGAGCGTGTGCTGCGCATAGTCCCCGCGCAGGCGCAGCTTCATATCTCGGAAAGTGACGTCGCCCTTGTGCTCCAGGAACCGCGTCAGTCGCTCGGCGTACTCGCCGGCCGGGCACTCGACGACCTTGATGGTCATCTGCTCGCCGCTGCGCAGCTCGACTGTCCCAAGCTCTTCGATCATTCCGTCCGGTCCTTGAAGGTCATAGCGTGGGGAAGAGGCGCGCGGCGTTCTCGCCCATCACCTTGTCTACGTCCGCGGAACTGAGCTTCAGCGCCGCCAGCGC
>CBFDBV010000493.1:0-3581 GCA_965603135.1 uncultured bacterium | reverse complement strand
CTCGATGACCTTCTGCGTCGGCTCCTGCTGGATGAACTTGTGACCGATGTCGAGCATCAGATTGCCCAGGTAGTAGCAGCGGTTGTGCTGGAACATCCCCTTGTGCAGGCTGACGCCGAAGCGGTAGATCGTGTTGTTGAAAACCTCATTCATGAATCCCGCGGCCTCGTTGAAGCCGCAGGAGTTGTATATCCTATCGTTCACGTTGTTGTTCTTGCCCCACGTGACGTTGTTGAAGACGTAGCCCTTGTACTGGCCGTCAACGTAGATGCCGATGCCGTAGCAGCTCGTGCGATACCAGTCCTTGCGGTCGAGCCTGCGCCAGTGCGAGTGCTTGTAGCCGACGGCGTTGCCCGAGATGTTGCAGTAGACATAGCTCGGCCCGCCCATCCAGGAGGCGATCCCACCATAGTCCTGGAGCCCCAGCAGGCTGTTGGTGACCTTGTTGTGATGAATCAGGGTCCTGATGAGCGGGCGCTCGACCTCCCCTCTGGAGTAGTCCGAGCCGTTGAAGCTCATGATGCCCGCGCCCCAGACGTTATCAACGACGTTGCCGGCGATCTCGACCAACTCCCCCGCCTCGACGTGGAGTGCGTGATGGCCCAGGCCCCAGTGGGCGAGGTTCCGGTAGCCCACGTTCCGCACGCGGTTGCGCAGGAGACGCACATGCATGAGCCGGCAACCGTAGTCCTTCATCAGGTAATGCCCTCTCCCGTTGGAGAGCGCCACCGCGGTGCTGTCAATGTCGTGCATGTCGTTGTCCGAGACCTCAAGCTGGTCGAGCACATCGCCCTCCTGGTAGGGGTAGGCCACCACGCCCGCCGGGGCGTGACTCAGTTCGCAGTTCAGCACCTTGATGCCCGAACAGGTCCCGTTCAGGCGCACCAGCGAGGCGTGCAGGGCCGCGTGGCGGCCCTCGGGGGTGCCGCAGGCAATGCTGTTCGAGAACCTGAGATCAAGCCCGCTGATCGTGATGTTGCTCTGGTCCTCGATGCTGATGAGCTTGTGTGCTCTTGCCACCTCGATGGTGGACTCGTTCGGATCGCGATCATCAGGGAGCCGCAGGAAGAGCCGTCCGGCATGATCGCCAAGACCCTCGCGTACGTCGGGCTTCCATCCCGACAGGTTGCCCTCGTCGTAGCAGAACTCGCCCGGGCTGTCCAGGAACTGTGGCAGGCCCTCCAGGTAGTAGCGATCATATTGCTTCGCCCCGCCGGTCCCCCGGCTGTACATTATCCTCAGCGAGTGCTCCTCGGGGTCATAGCCGAGCACCTTTCCCGCGTCGGGCTTGGGCATGCGCTCGCTCTCCGCCCACATCGTCGCGCCGACGTAGTACTCGGGGTCCGCCTGGACGATGTGCTCCTCATCAATGAGGCGCGTGGCGATCTCGTGCGTCCCGGCGACCTTGACGACCTTCGCCGTCGCGGTGCCGTTGGTGATGGTCGCGCCCCTTTGAATCTCACCCTTTTTCCACTCCCAGGCCTCGATGCGAATGAAGCCCTCGCCAACCTCCATCACGCGGTTGTGCCCACGTTCGATATTGTCGCGGGTCTCGTCCCGGTCCACCCATCTGCCGGTCCCGGTGATGTGATCCCCGACCTTGAAGCCCGCCACGTTGTCCAGGTCAATCTGAACCTCGAGCACGCGCCCGGTCAGCTCCCACCACTGACTGCGGGGATCGTCGGGATCAACGATCTGCCAGTCGGGCGCGCGCGCGATGGGGATGCGTGTTACCTCCTCGCCGCGCAGCTCCCAGAGCAGGCGAGGCACGAAGGGGATGTCGAGGTCAACGTACCAGGTCTGCGAGCGCCCTGCCGCCGGTATCTCTCGCGTAGGTTGGGCTTCAAGCCCGACATCCGCGCCTGTGCAGCGGCGCCACGGCCCCTGGATTCTGACGGACCCGCAGATGCTGGCCTTTCCGTCCCCCCACGCGGGATCAACGGTCAGGGCGATGGGCGTGTCCGCCGTGCCCGAGTCGGTGGCGACCAGCGCGCCGCGGTAGGCCACGCCCCGCCTGAAGTAGTATGTATGCTCGCCCGCGCAGGCAGCAGCCTGACCGGTGGCGTTCGCGTCCCACGGGTGGTGTTGCCAGGGGCTCTCTTTCGTGCCCGCGTTGTTGTCATCGCCGCCCTCGAAGTCAATGAACCGAGGCTCCACTGGCGGGGCCGACTTGAGGGCCTCAGGTTGCCACGTGATGTCAGGCACCGGCTTCCAGTCGCTCTGCGCCAGGGCGATGGCGCAACTCACGCCGATGACTCCCAGTGAGACGCTGATCGCTGGCCCGATACGCATTCTCTCGACCTCCGTGCAAGTCAGGGAGCAGCCGCCGGATCGGCGTAGCTCTGTTCACTTCACTCACGCAGGTCCGAACTCGTTTCTCGTCAGTGCGTCCTCGTGCGTCCTATCTGTGCTTTGCCTTTGCCGCTTGCCGTCCCGCGTCGCCGATTGCCCGTTGCCTATTGCCCGTCGTTGCCCGTGACCTTCGCGGTCCAGAGGATGGCGTTGCGTATGAGTGGCCTGGCCTCGTTGTTGCCTTCGGGGTGGGCGCTGAAGACTACCACCCGCCCCTCGCCGTATTCCTTCGCGACGATGCAGGCGAAGGGGGGCTTGCCGACGTTGTACATCACGGGCACTTCCGAGACATCCCCCGCCTCAATGAGCGGCCCATTGGCATGGGGCAGGTCGAGCTTGCGGCTCGGGTGGAAGCCCTCGGTCACGGGATGCTCCTTGAGCGAGACTTCAACACGCCCCCGCTCGCGGAACGGGTAGTATTCGCGCTCGATCAGCCCGTACTTGCCCGCCGCGTAGCAGCCCGCGCACACCCCGACGTAGCCGCCCCCGTCGCGCACGTACTGGCGCAGGGCTTCCGCGCCCGCCTCGGTCAGGTCGAAGCCCCCGCCGCCCGGGAACAGCAGCATATCGTACTGGCTCAGGTCCGTGTTCTCGACTTCCTTCTCGTCAATCCTCGGCGGCGGGTCAATGCCAAGGTGTTCGAAGATGCCATCTCCCCAGCCGGTGATCGTGCGCCCCGTGACCATTGCGATCTTCCGCTGGTTGCGCAGCGTATCCATCCGCTGGCGGCGGGTGGCGTCATCGGAGGCCACGCGCTCGCGGATGATCTCGAGCCTGTCGGCCCCGCGCTCGCCGTTCTCGTACAGCGCCAGCACCTGCATCTCGCTCAGGCAGCGGTTGTACACGCATATCTCGTCAATGACCGCCTTCGCGTTGGTCGCTTCCTCCGCGGACTTGCATCCCACGCGCATGAGCTCGGGCGGCTCCATCTCCCGGAAGTCCACGTATGCCCCGATTCTCCCGTTGACATAGAGGCGCAGGCTGTACATATCCGGGTCGTGGTGATCCCAGGTGACGACGATGTGATTCCATTTGTCGGCGTAGCTGCGGAAGTCGGCGTGAGCGTTCGCCGTCTTCTCCCCCACTCTCATGGCTGCGCGGGGTCCGCAGTGCTTCGCGGCGAAGTTGATGTCGAGGGCGCTGCTATCGTCCTCTCGCAGGAAGCGCAGGTAGTAGTGGTCGTCGAGGTCCCTCTCCGCGAAGGACGGCTTCACCCACACCTCGATGGT
>CBFDBV010000492.1:0-3597 GCA_965603135.1 uncultured bacterium | reverse complement strand
GGAGACCAGCTCGCGGTCGCCGCCCATGAAGACCTTCTCGCGCAGCAGGGCGCGCTCGGGGCTGGTGCTCCAGCCGTCGGGGACGCCGTTCTCGTCGGCGTCCTCATCGAAGCCGGGGTTGACCAGGAGCTGATTCTCGGTGGGGTAGCCCTGGGCGAGACATGTTGCGCAGCAGGTGAGCACGAGCACAGCGGCTGCGGCCAACAGGGATAGCATTCGGCATGTGTGCATTGGTGGCACCTCCACGACGACGCACGGAATGCGCTCCTGCCCCACAAGAGCCTACGAGCCATCCGTCGTCAGCCGTTGGTCCGAGGTCTAAGGTCCGATCTCGCTGTGGTACTCCTGGAGGGTGCGCAGGTCGAGCTCGCCGCGCTGGAGGGCCTCTACGCCCAGGACCGCGACCGCCGCGCCCGCCATCGTGGTGATGCAGGAGACGCCGTGGGCGGCTGCGACGGCCCGGATGCGGCGCTCATCGTCGCGAGGCTGAGGGCCGGAGGGGGTGTTGATAATCAGGTCCAGGCGCCCGTTCTGGATGAGGTCAATGGCATTTCGCCCGCGCGCATCGCCGACGCGGTAGACGACCTCGGCCTCGATGCCGCTGCGCCGCAGGGCGCGAGCCGTGCCCTCGGTGGCCGCCAGCTTGAAGCCCAGATTCTCCAGGTGCTTGGCGACGAAGATCGCATCGCGCTTGTCGCCGTCGCGCACTGAGATGAAGACGGTCCCACTGGTCGGCAACTGCTGGCCGGCGGCGAGAGCGGCCTTCGCGAACGCCGCCCCGAAGTGCCGGTCAATGCCCATCACCTCGCCGGTGCTCTTCATCTCGGGACCCAGGATCGTGTCCACGCCGTGGAAGCGGCTGAAGGGGAAGACCGGATACTTGACCGCGAAGTGCTCCACCTCGACCTCTTCGGTGAAGCCGATCTCCTCCAGCGTCTCTCCGGCCATCACGCGCGCGGCGACCTTGGCCAGCGGCACGCTGATCGCCTTCGAGACGTAGGGTATCGTGCGCGAGGCGCGTGGGTTGGCCTCCAGCACATGGACCTGCTCGTTCCTGATGGCATACTGCACGTTCATCAGGCCGACCACGTTCAGCTCCGCCGCCAGGGCGCGGGTCTGCTCCCTCACCTCCTCAACTTCGCTCTCGCTCAGGCTGAAGGGCGGCAGCACACAGGCCGAGTCGCCGGAGTGCACGCCGGCCTCCTCGATGTGCTCCATCACGCCGCCGATCACGCAGCGCTCGCCATCGGCCACTGCGTCCACGTCAATCTCGATGGCATCCTCCAGGAAGCGGTCAATGAGCACGGGATGTTCGGGCGAGGCCTTGACCGCGAGGTCCATATACTCGCGCAGTTGCTCCTCATCGTAGCAAATCTGCATCGCGCGCCCGCCCAGCACGAAGGAGGGGCGAACCATCACAGGATAGACGACATCTCTTGCGGCCTTGACCGCCTCCTCGACCGAGGTGGCGGTGGCGTTCGGGGCCTGGAGCAGCCCGATGCGGTCAAGGACCTGCTTGAAGTACTCGCGGTCCTCGGCGCGCGCGATGTCCTCCGGCGTGGTGCCGATGATGGGCACGCCGTGCTTGGCGAGACCCTCAGCCAGGTTCAGCGGCGTCTGCCCGCCGAACTGAACGATCACCCCATGCGGCTGCTCCTTTTCGCAGATGTTGAGCACATCTTCGAGGGTCAGAGGCTCGAAGTACAGCTTGTCGGAGGTGTCGTAGTCGGTGCTGACTGTCTCGGGGTTCGTGTTGACGATGATGGCGTCGTAGCCACGCTCGCGCAGCGCCATGGCGGCGTGCACGCAGCAGTAGTCGAACTCGATGCCCTGGCCGATGCGGTTCGGGCCGCTGCCCAGGATGATGATGTTGGGCCGCTCGCTGGGCCGGTGCTCGCACTCACGCTCGTAGGTGAGGTAGAAGTACGGCGTGTAGGCCTCGAACTCCGCCGCGCAGGTGTCCACCAGCTTGACCACCGGCTGGATGCCCAGCTTGCGGCGCAGAGAGTGCACGTCGTGTTCAGTGGTGCCGGCGAGAACGGCGATCTGACGGTCCGAGAACCCCGCGCGCTTGAGGTCCCGCATCTTGTCCTCATCTATCCCCTCGACCGATGGCTCTGCGCCCCTGGGCGGGCCATGCTTCCCGCCGGGCCGGTGCTGAGCCAGGTCCTCCTGCATCTCCACGATCTCGGCGAGGTTGCGCAGGAACCACGGGTCAATGGCGGTGATCTCGAAGAGTTCCTCGATGCTCACGTCCTTGCGCATCGCGGCGCGCAACTGGAAGAGCCGGTCGGGATGGGGCTCGCCGAGCAGCTCGCGAAGCTTGGAGGCCGACATCTCGTCGTACGGGTCGCTGTCGCCGTCGGCGCCGAGGCCGAAGCGACCGATCTCCAGGGAGCGGATACCCTTCTGCAAGCTCTCCTTGAAGGTGCGGCCGATGGCCATCGCCTCGCCCACCGACTTCATCTGCGTGGTCAGGCGCTCGTCGGCGCCGGGGAATTTCTCGAAGGTCCAGCGCGGGATCTTGGTGACGACGTAGTCAATGGTCGGCTCGAAGCACGCGGGCGTCGCGCGCGTGATGTCATTGGGCAGCTCGTCCAGCGTGTATCCCACGGCCAGCTTTGCGGCGATCTTGGCGATGGGGAAGCCGGTGGCCTTGGAGGCGAGGGCCGAGGAGCGGCTCACGCGCGGGTTCATCTCGATGAGCACAACCTCGCCCGTGTCCGGGTGGATCGCGAACTGAATGTTGCTCCCACCGCACTCGACGCCGACCTCGCGGATGCACTTGATGGACAGGTCACGCAGGTGCTGGTACTCGGGCTGGCTCAGGGTCTGACAGGGGGCGACGGTGATGGAGTCGCCGGTGTGTACGCCCATCGGGTCGAAGTTCTCGATGGAGCAGATCACCACCACGTTGTCGGCGCTGTCGCGCATCACCTCGTACTCGATCTCTTTCCAGCCGATGACCGACTGCTCGATGAGCACCTCGTTCATCAGGCTGGCCTCGATGCCCCGCAGCACCACCGGCTCGATCTCCTCAGGGGTAGTGATGGTACCGCCGCCGATGCCGCCGAGCGTCCCCGAGGGCCGCACCACCACGGGCAAGCCGATCTCGTCAATGACCTTCTGCGCTTCTTTCAGATCGTTGGCGATGCCGCTGCGGGGCATCTCCAGGCCCGCCGCCAGCATAGCGTCCTTGAAGAGTTCGCGGTCCTCGGCCTTCTTGATCGCCTTGCGTGCTGCGCCGATGACCTCGACGTTGTAGCGGGAGAGCACACCGGCCTCGGCCAACTGAAGAGCCAGGTTGAGGCCCGTCTGCCCGCCCAGGGTCGGGAGCAGCGCATCGGGCCGCTCGCGCTCGATGATGCTGGCGACGCTCTCTGGCGTGAGGGGCTCGACGTAGGTGCAATCGGCCATCTCGGGGTCCGTCATAATGGTGGCCGGATTCGAGTTGACCAGCGCAACCTGGTAGCCCTCTTCCTTGAGGGCCTTGCACGCCTGGGTCCCGGAGTAGTCGAACTCGCAGGCCTGGCCGATCACGATCGGCCCGGAGCCGATGATCAGTATCTTATTCAGGTCGTCCCGTCTAGGCATGTC
>CBFDBV010000491.1:0-3600 GCA_965603135.1 uncultured bacterium | reverse complement strand
CGCTTCGGCGACGGCTGTGGACGCTTCATTCTCAGCCATGGTCTTCCTCCTTTCTAACCCGGCCCGGGCACAAGGCTCAGACCGGGGCTCGCCATATCACATCTGCCGGTCATCTTGGTCGGGATCCTCTCCAGCCGTACGGTACCCCCCTTCTGCCTCGGCCCGGGAGCCAGCCCCCAGGGGCCGCTTCGCTTCTCGACTCTCCGAGCGATCTCGTCCGGCATCGCCGAGCTGCTGAGCGGCTCTGTCGGCTCTGGCCCAGGGACATTGCAAGCGGTTCTGCTCCCTCGCCCCAGCGGCGGAACGCCGGGCAGAGGGCCTGTCACATGTAAATATCGGCACACAGAGAGGCAAACTTTAGGAAAACGGACGCAGCGGCGGCTCGGTAGGGCGATGGCCGTGCGAACGCTCGCGGTGGGGCCCAGCCCGGCGGCGGTAGGTGAGCCAACGAAGTCACGCTGCCCTGCGAGCCGGGAGGTGCTGCCGGCTGCCGTCTTGCCCTCGCGCCAGAGCCAGAATGCCGCCGATGTCGAGAATCAAGCCGACGCGGCCATCGCCCAGGATCGCCGCGCCCGACACGGCGGCGACATCGCCCAGGCCTTGTCCGAGGGACTTGATCACGATCTGCTGCTGGCCGAGCAGCTCGTCGGCGACCAGGGCACACAGCTCGCCGTCGTGCTCGGCGACCATCAGGACAGCGTCGGTGATGTTCTCGGTCGCTCCCCGCACGCCGAAGAGCCAGTGCAGCCGCAGCACCGGGATAAGATCGCCACGGAAGAGGACCATCTCACCTCGGCCGGTGACGGTAGAGAGGGCCTGCTGGTCGGCGCGGAAGGCCTCCTGGATGGCGACGGTGGGCAGAACGTAGCGCTCATTCCCCACGCGCAGCAGCATGCCGTCTATGATGGCCAGGGTGAGGGGGATGCGTATGGCGAAGGTGCTGCCCTTCCCCCTGGCGGAGGTGATGTCTACACGCCCGCGCACGGCCTCGATGTTGCGCCGCACCACGTCCATCCCCACCCCGCGTCCCGAGACATCGGTGACGCTCTCGGCGGTGGAGAGGCCGGCGTGGAAGATGAGCTTGAACACCTCTTCGTCGGTGAGCTGCTTGCCCGCCTCGACGACGCCCCTGGCCACGGCCTTCTCCAGGAGCTTCTCCCGGTCAAGGCCTTTGCCGTCATCCTGCAGTTCGATCACCACGTTGCCCGCGTCATGGTAGGCGCGCAGGATGATGGTCCCGGCGGCCGGCTTCCTGGCCACCTCGCGCTCTGCGGGCGGCTCAATCCCATGGTCCACCGCGTTGCGGACCATGTGCAGCAGCGGATCGGCAAGCGACTCGACCATATTGCGGTCTATCTCGGTGTCCTCGCCCTCGGTAACGAAGTTGACCTGCTTGTCGGCCTTGCGCGCCAGGTCGCGCACCGCGCGAGCCATCTTCTGGAAGGTGGCCCGGAAGGGCACCATGCGCAGGGACATGCCCACGCTCTGCAACTCGCGCGTTGTCTTGTTGATGTGGTCCACCTTGCTGCCCAGCGCCTGAGCGTGATGCGCCTGAACAACTTCGTCGTGGCTGAGCATCGCATTGGCGATGACCAGCTCGCCGACCATGTTGATGAGGCTGTCCAGCCGGTCGGTTCTGACTCGCACCGTCGCTTCGGCGCTGCTATCACGCACTTGCCTCTGCCGCCGCAAGGTCTGGCCAACATCCACGAGGTCGGCGGCGCCGGATCTGACTATCTTCTCGCCGATGTGCGGGGCGTCCTGACTCGCCGCTGCCTCCTCGACCGCCTGGCGATAGGCCTTGCCCTCGGCCACCAGGATGTCGCCGGTGCGGGCCGGGGGCGGGGGGAGATCCGCGGCCTCGCTCGTGATGCCGGCGCCCTCCGGATCGCTCAGGCGCGCCAGCAGGTCCGACAGAGCCTCCGGTGGCGCGGGCAGCTCCTCGCCCTCCTGCAACTCTTGCAGATCCGCGAGCATACTCCTGAGCGTATCGGCCGATTCCAGGGCGAGGTCGGCGTAGCCGCCGGCCAGGGAGATCTCGCCATTGCGCACGCGGTCGAGCAGGCTCTCGGCGCGGTGGGCGAGCTGCTGCATCTGCCCCAGGCCCAGGAAGCCGGCCGTGCCCTTGATGGTGTGAAAGCCGCGGAAGACCGCGTTCACGGCCTCCGTGTCCTCCGGATTCGCCTCCAGGTCGAGAAGGCCGCCCTCGATGCCCTCGATATGCTCGAGCGACTCGGTCACGAACTCGCGCAGCATATCCAGGTCCCCGTCGAACTCGAGGGTGACGAGTTCGTCGGGCTCTGAGGCTACTGTCGAGTTCTCTGACGTGCCATCGTCCTGGGGAGGCGGTTCGGGCTGGGCTTCGGGCTCGGGGCCTGCCGGCTCGTCGCCCGCGCTATCCGGGGCCAGCAACGGGGGAATCGCGCCGACGGCTTCAATGGCCAGGTCGAAGCAGGCGTCAGGGTCGCCGGTGACGCCCTCGATCACCTCTCCCAGCGCGTCCGCGGCCCGTTGGGCTTGCTCGCGAGCGGTCACGGGCCAGTCGGCACTCTGGGCAAGGCGTGCCAGCGCCTGCTCCAGCGGCCGCAGGTCATCTGTGTCGTTGGGAGAGAGGCCGATGAGGACGGCGGCGACGTCGTCGCCGGTGAGGTCGCAGGCGGGTGCCGCTGTGTC
The DNA here is from genome assembly GCA_965603135.1 of uncultured bacterium. Classification (GTDB taxonomy): domain Bacteria; phylum Armatimonadota; class Zipacnadia; order Zipacnadales; family UBA5352; genus CBFDBV01. The sequence goes on along the minus strand of CBFDBV010000491.1, from coordinate 927 downwards.
CTCGTCGCCATCGGCCAAAAGGAAGGGCGAGACGGCGGCGTCCTTACCCAGGAGCTTCCACAGCGCGTTGCCAGCCTCGTCCACAGCGGCGCTCAAGTCGGGGGTGCAACCGTGCTCCACCCATTCGGCGGCGCAGCCGATGGCATCACGAAGCGCGGCCAGTTCAGCCGCGAGGTCCTCGGCCTCGCCCAGGTATGCGCGCTCCAGCAACTCAAGGCCGAGGTTGAGCAGTGAGCCCACCTTCGGCGTGTCGCCCGGAAGGTCATCGGCCACTGCCTCCAGGAGGCCTCCTGCCTGCGCGATGGCGTCCCGGTCATCCGCGGGCAGGGCGTTGAGCGTTTCCAGGCAGTCGCCCAGGAGCCGCCCTATGTCAGGCGCATTGTCGTCCATGCCGTTGCCCCCGTGCGCTGTTGGCTGGTCCCCCCTCGGTGCGATCGGCGAGGGTCGTCCTCCCGGCTCTATCAGGACTGTCTGCTGGTCAGCGCCAGCAAAAAAGGTCCGCAGGAACTGTCGAACGTCAGTACGACCGACGGAGTCCGCGGCGGCCGCAGCACTTCGATGCCCGTTCCCCGGAGCACCTGGGGCAGGGAGATCTCGCTGGACAACCTGATGGCGTCGAGGTTGACCTTCACATCGCCAGCGACAAGGTTGGCCAGCTCGCCGACCGCGTCTGCCATGTCCTCGCTCTCGAACGGGATAGGGAAGCCCGCGAAGCCCTCGGCGATCGCAGGCGCTGTGTCGCGCGGCAGGCCGAGGACAAGTAGCCAGTCCACGTCGCCGACGAGCGAGATTATCCCGATGACGCCGTCGCACCTGAGGACCTGGTTCATGACCTCCTCGCCGGTCTGCACAGGAGCCTCGCCCAGGAGCGAAGAAAAGATGGCATCAACTGCCCCGGCGACGCAGGCCACCTGGTCCGTTGAGGGC
>CBFDBV010000490.1:0-3612 GCA_965603135.1 uncultured bacterium | reverse complement strand
TTCCTTGACCGTATAATCAACCTTGCGCCCTTTGTAGTAGCCGCACTTCTGGCAGGCGTTGTGCGGAAGGGTCGGCGCCCCACACTGAGGGCACTCGATGATAGGCGGGACCCGAACCACGTGATGGGTGCGGCGCTTGTTCCGCCTGCTTGTTGAGTGTCTTCGCTTGGGTAAGCCCATGATCCACCTTCTCCAACTCGTAGCGACTCACGTGGTCGCGCGTGACCCCTGGCGGTCGGCCAGGGGACTGTCCCCGTCGTATGTGGCCAACGCGCGGCCCGTTACCTCTCTCTCGTCTGCAACAGATCGGCCAGCGGGGCAAAGCGCGGGTCCGTTGCCTCTCGCTGACAATCGCACGTCGTCAGATTCAGGTTGGCCCCACACTCGGGGCAGAGTCCCTTGCAGTCCGGCGAACACAGCGAGCGCGCCGGCAGGCTCAGCACCAGGAGCTGCCGCACCAGCTCGCTCAAGTCCACGATGTTGCCATCGAGGATGGGTATCGGCGCGGGCTCCTGGTACTCTGCGTCGGGCACGTAGGAGCCAGGCTCGTCCATCTGTGTGAGCGTGCAGTCCTCAGAGACGTCGAACTGCATCACGGCCTCGTGTTCGCGCAGACAGCGGCTGCACGGCAGCACGGCGGTGGCCCGCAGCCTGCCACGTGCGACGACGCTGTGGCCGAGATTGCGCAGGCGTATCTCGCCGGTTACGTGGCCGACGAACTCTGCGCCGGTGCCGGGGGGCGCAGGCGCATCAATATGACAGGCAGCCTGGCCGTCTGGTTCGGCCAGTCGCTCCCGGATGTCGTATCTCATAATCACAAACGCCGCCGACGGGGCGGGTGATGAGGGGGTCGATTCACCGAGAGTATAATGCCCGCCCGCCATCTTGTCAAGCTGAGCGAGGGCGCCCGCCTTCGCCAAGGCTTCGGCGCGCGAGCTTGTCGGGGGAGCACTGTTGGGGGACATCAACTGGGGGACTGGCGCGGGCTGCTGTCGGCGCAGGTGCAGGCGCAGGTCACGGCGAAGCGATAGTGCCGCAAGCGCACAGGCACACCACCGGGCAGTGAGGGATTTGTGACGGCGCTTGAGGTCGGGCCAGGGAGGGAACTCACGATGAAGAGCACAGGCCATCTCGTTCTCCTGAGCGCGGCTGTAGCCGGGGCTATCGTGCTGAGCGCCTGGCGCGGAGTGTGCTCAGAGCGGTTGCAGGCGGGCAACTACAGCGTGATCGTGGACGATCGGGGCAAGATCAGTATCAAGCGAGACCGCGTCCCCATCGTGACGACGAGCTACGCAGGGATGTTCGGGCGACTGCCCACGGGCAGCCCCATCTATTACATCAGCGCCGAACGCGGCCTCAAGATCGAGAAGGTCGGCGAGGAATCTGAGCGCCCTCGGCTCCTCATCAGCAATACGGGCACGGAGGGCGTGACGATGCGGCGCGAAGTCGCCCTTGAAGGCGAGGGCGTCCGCCTGCTGCACGAGATCACCGTCCCCGCCGAGGTCGCCGGGTCAATAGACACGGGCTTCACTCTCAATCCGGGGCTCGCCTACGGCGCCGGCGTCTCCCTCTGGGGCAGCGCCGATGCGCAGCCCTCCGCGACCAAGCTCGGCCCTGAAGATGACTGCCTGCCCTACCGCGGCGACTTCCAGAGAATCGCCTTCGACGGCGAGTGGGGAGTGCTGTCAATCGAGTTCGAGACGGACAAGGGGATGCAGGGACATGGCGCGCTGCTCAATGGCGCGCGCTCGCCCACCAGACCGTCATCGTGGGTTCAGGTCCTGCCGCTCTTCGCCGGAGTGCCCGAGGGCGCGCCTTCAGCTACGTACAGGTCGGCGTGTGTTGTCCGCTTCGAGCCGGTGCCCGGGAAGACCTATCTCTCCCCTGAGCGCAACCTGCTCTTCAACGGCGGCTTCGAGGACTGGAGCAACCCCGACCTTCCCGACGGATGGCGCCGCTCGCCCTACGCGACGGCAGAAACGAGCGCCGGCATAGCCCCTGACCAGACCACGAAGTTCGAGGGCGAACGGAGCTTGCGCTGGAGCCTCGACAGCGGCGTACTGTCTCACGTCACGGCCAGCCGCGACTACCTGGTGCCAGGTACCATCGAGGGCCCATGCGTGTTCTCGGTCTATCTCAGAGGCGAGCCCGCCGGCGTCCGTGCCGCGCTCAGGTGCGGGCGCTGGGAGGAGCAGGTCGAGGCGAGCGACAAGTGGCAGCGCTTCGCGGTCATCGCAGAGAACGGCATCGGCGGGCGAGCTTTCCCCATCAGCCTCGAGAAGCTCTCACCGGGCGTCCTGTGGGTTGACGCCGCCCAGTTGGAGCAGGCAGACGAACCGACCCCGTTCCTTGCCAGGCCCCGGGCGAGCGTCGTGGGTGAGCCCCCCTTCCCTGAGGGCCTGATGGCCGAGGATATTGCCGAGTGTCTGGAGAACCGGCCGCTCCTGGGCGGCTGCGGGCCGGAGCTTTCGTACTACACCTCCGAGAGCCGAGGCCGCCTGATCTACGACATCAACCTCAGTCCGGCTCGCCGGGCCAACGCCTCCCTGACCGTGCAGCTCGCCGACCCCAAGGGCGTCGCCGTCAACACGGAGACCTTCGGGCCGCCGCTTTCTGAGCGCGTGACGGTCGAGTTCGACGTCGCGGGCCTGCCGGTCGGGACCTCGCGAGCTTCGGCGACCCTGACAGAGGCCGGCAAGGCCCTCGGCAACATCGCCCACGAGGTCGTCAAGCTCCCGCCCCTCGAGCAGGGGATTGAGGTCAAAGTGAACCGTTTCACGCGAGTGCTGCTGCGCGACGGCGCGCCTTACCTGCCGGTCGGCAGCGACGCCGGCGGGAGCCCGGAGAGGGCGCTTGAGTGCATAGCCGGTCAGGCGGCCAACGGCTTCAATCACCTCCACCTCTGGAGCGGGTTCTACGAGTATGAGCAAACGCCGAACGGTCGCGTGCCGCAACTGCACCCGGACGAGCTGCGCGAGATACTGGACCGGGCGCACGCGGCCGGGATGACGGTTACCGTCAACCTCAGCCACTGGCTGTCCATCAACCACTTCCGGCAGGAGCGCTTCCAGAACCAGGACCTCTCCGACGACGAGCTGATCGAGCGTTCGCTGGAAGTGGTGCGTATGGCGCGCGAGCATCCCGCGCTGCTGACCTGGCACTTGCTCGACGAGCCGAGCCCGGCCTACTGCGCTCCCGAGTGGGTGGCTCGCATCTATCGTGCGGTCAAGGAGGCGGACCCCTACCATCTGGCGGAGATCAACGTCTGCGTTTCCGGGCGCAACATGCTGAGCTATCTGGACGGCTCTGACTTGATGTCAATTGATGTGTATCCTATCCCCCGCGCGCACGTCGGCGTCATCGCGCCGCACACGCAGTTTATGCGCCTGGCCGACGAATGGCGGCCGATCCGCTGGTGGATCCAGTCCTACGCGAGCATCCGCGAGCCGACCGCTGCGGAAGAGATCTGCATGACCTACCAGGCCATCGTAGAGGGGACGCGGTTCATCCTGTTCTACAACTACCGGCCCACGTCGTATGCCGCCTGGGCCGCCCTGGGTCAGGTTGCCAGGGAGGTCGAGGCTCTCCGACCGGCGCTGATTGCAGAGCGCG